>DATIGG010000210.1:0-12571 GCA_035454825.1 Thermodesulfobacteriota bacterium
AATCCCTCTGATGACAACCAAACTGAATAGAATGAAAGGGCCCATAGAAGGGAGATAAAGCCTGTGCTCAAAAACCATTTCAAGTGGAAAGATCGATGATTCAATGACAAGATTTCCGAAGTACCACAGGATACAAAAAGAGAGACCGGGTCTCTTCTTGGCAACCCAGAGGCTGTATCCAATGAGACCCACGACAACGAAAATTGAAACCAGGGTTGTCGGCGGGTCGAGGATCGATTTCGAGATGGGAAAATCATAATCGAGGTTGAGGCGGGAGGGATGAGGATAGATCAGGAGAGTCAGGTAATAGAGGACAACCCGAAACTGGGTAAGCACTCTCTCAGACATGGTAAACGTTCTGTATTGATAACCTTCGAGAGTGACCTGGATATATCGCTTTCCCCAGATGAGAAACCCAAAGGCTCCCAGGACGAGAAGCGCTCCAATGAGGACAAAAAGAATCTTTTTCCCCTTCGGACTCAGGTCTAAATCTCGGAAAAAGAAGAACTCATAAAGGGCGATAAAGAAAGGAAGAATGGCTGCATTCTCCTTAGAAAAGACGCCAAGCAGATAGCTCAAGACAGCCCCACCGAAATAAAAGAATCGGGACTTTCCCCCAGCCAATCTCCCTTTGATAAAGAACACAAAGGCGAGGAGATAAAACATCCCTGCAAGGCTGGTCATTCTCTGGACGATGTAGGTGACAGATTGTGTCTGAACGGGATGGGCAATGAAGATTAAGCTTGTAAAGAGCGCGATCTTATAGGAGAGGGCGCCATATTTTTCTTTGAGTGACGGAAGATTGAACGTCAGGATGAGGAACCCGTATAGAAAAATCCCTGTAAATACATGGATGAAAAAGTTGACCAGGTGGTAACCCAAAACATAGAACTCTCCAAAATAGTAGTTCAAGGCAAGGGTCAAATAGGAAAAGAGGCGAATGGTCTCCCGATAGGTATTTTTCATAAGAAGTCCGATGCGGTCCCAAGTTAAAACCTTGATCTGGATATTCGGATTCTGGGTGATATTGGGCCGGTCATCAAACTGGAAAGGAACCGAAAAGGAATTCGAATAGACAAGGAAAGCTACCCCGACGATCAGCCCGATGGCGATCAGATGGTGTAAAAGAGAGGAGAAGTCCCTTTTCTTCGGGAGAGGAGAAGGCATCCTCGGCTCAGAAGGAAATAGATCCTTTTTAGGTTTCGCCATGCCGATCCTGTTGCTCCACTTTCTTTGCAGCTAACCCGATTAAATATACCACCCCAATCCATGCGATTTCAATGAACGTCATCCAGAGACGGGTCAGGATCGAAAGGATGACAGCCACTGGACTCGGCATGATGGTTGAGAGAAGATAGACCAGAACTCCCTCCCGAACCCCCAATCCGCTCGGAGCAAAGAGAGCTAACAGTCCCAGGGTACTGGAGATGGCCAAGGCCCCTGTCAAAAATAGAATATATTTTGATGAAACGAGAAATACGGAGTCTACAAAAAGATAAAACCCGATTCCGCCAGCCACCCAGGAAAACAGACAGACCCCTAAGATCCAGAGAATCTCAGAATAAGAGATGGAAATAGTGATGGGCTCCCGATTTAAAAACGTTAAGACTGTATTCAGTATTTTTTGAAGAACCTTCGGATGGATAAGGAGAAAGGACAATATAAAGATGAGAATCAGGCAAAGGGTAAGGAATCCGGAATGAAATGACTGAACCTCTTTCAAAGAAAAGAGAGAGACCAGGAAGAGGAGACCTGCTGCCATCATCATAGTCACGGTCTCGAAGTAAAGGGCAACCGTAATTGTCTTTTTCGATTTCCCCCTGGAATCGTAGTGATAGAAACGGCTCAAGAAAAGCCAGACCTTCCCAGGCAGGTACTTCCCGGGTTGCGAAGAAAACCAGCTTTTCAAGGTCTCTTTAAAAGAGATTGCGATGCCTAATCTCAGGGTGGTGAGATACCATGCCCAGACCTGGATCAAGTAACTGACAGCAAAGATCAAGGTTGCCAATAGGAGAGAAGGAATCCGGAAGGCAAAATCTGCTCCTCGGACCTGATTCCAATTCTCCCAGACAATCCTTCCTAAGAAAAATAAGATGGCAATGACAAATGCCCATTGAAGGAATCGTCTTCCCCTCACGATCTCTTCTCCAGAAGGAACAGAAAATCCCTGTAATACCCGATCGTTCCTTTTTGATCCCTCATGGTTCTCAATTCTCGACGGGCAATCGACCGTAGCCAGGCTTTGGGAATCCATCCATACCGGATCAGATAGAGGAGTCCCGAGCGACCTCTCCGGATGGGATAGTGCCGCAGGCAGGCCAGTCTCGCTTCTGAAAAGGCATCGAGATAGTCTTGCACCCTGGGTCGATCCACCTTTAGATTGTCTGAAGCCTGCTCAATGAGAATCATCCTTCCATCCGGTTTTAAATATCGGGTCAGTTGGGAGACCGTTCTCTTCAACGATTCCTTTCCCATGATCTGCAAGACACCCAATGAAAGCAACCGGTCAACCGGGGATGGAAGAACTGGGAAATGAGCACCATCATAAAGAACGAATTCCACATTTTCGGACGTCCGATTTTGCTCGGCCAATTGAATCATCTCTAAAGTCACCTCAAGGCCAAAGACCTTTCTAACTTTCGGGGCAATCCAGTAAGCGATCCTCCCGCTTCCGCATCCAAAGTCGAGGACCATCTCATCCCCCTTTAGCTCCAACACCTCCTCCAGCGCCATCTTTTGAAGGAAGTCAATATAATGATTTTTATGGCCTCTTCGATCTCCGGGGTCGATGCCTGAAGCTAAAAAGCCTCTCTGGGCCCTTCTCCCCCAATCCTCTTTTTCAGACACCTGTCTCCCTCTGTCACCTCTTTAGAAATCTCATCCCCCATCTCGAAGCCATCCATCGTTTACCCGTCTCCCAGAGGAGGCACCGGATGGGATGATAATCTTTGACATAGGTATGAATGACCAAGGATTGGCTCCCCCATTTCTCTTTAAATCGAAGGAGAGGGAGATCCTTTGGGTCTGACCCCATAAAATCCAGAAGGGCCTTCCCTTCCTCCAAACCTCTTTGAATGAGATCGTCAACAATAAGATCATTGGGTCGATTTTCAAGATAGGCCTGGTCTGACCCATTGTGGAGATAATGGATGAAAGTCGGAGAATAGACCAAGACCACCCCTGCGACATATTGGTCTTCTTTCATCGCGAACTTGATATCCGCCTCCCCTTCCCGAACAAGGATTTCGTACAGGGCCTGAAACCATTGTAGAGGATATTTCGATCCTGTCCGATTCCGTTCCATGGAAGCCAGATAGAGTTTGTAAAAGATGGTTGCCTCTTCTAAAGAGGTAGCGCCCTTTACAGACAGTCCGTTTTTCTGGGCTTTGCGAACTGCTCTCCGGACGTCGCTCCTGTATTTCTCCCAGACCCTTCCCTTCTCAAACAGACCGAGATTCAGGAGACTGCACTTCGCCGGTATCGCATTGAAGGCCTCGTGCGGATAGGATTCTGAAAAGGGGGATTCGGTGATCCGGGCCTGATCGATCCCCCTTCTTTCCAATTCTTTCTCGAGAAGGTCCATGAAGGGAGGAAAATATTTTTTTTCCCCGATCACATTTCCGTACGGAATTGAGGCGTAAAAAATTCTAAATATTCCGAAAGAAAGGAGAATGCCTGGGAGTCCGGCAACAATCCTTTCTCCCTCTTTGAGATAAAAATAAAGGGGTTGTCCTTTCAACCCCTTTTGAAGAACCTCGCTCCATACTGATCGAAAAAAGATCAGGTCTGTATACTGCGAAACAAATTCATCCCATTCCCTCCCAGGGGTTTCGAAGACCTTCAGTTCCATCGCCTTACGATTTCCTTCACCTTTTGGGTTATCCACTTCACATCATTCGCATCCATTCGGGGGTGGAGGGGAAGGGTCACCAGGCGCTGGCTCACCGCTTCGCTCATCGGAAGCGTCCCGGTTCTGTAACCAAATTGCCTACGATAAAGAGAGAAGAGATGAACAGGGGGGTAATGAATGCTTGTTTGGATCCCCAAATCCCTCAGCTTGATCATGAGTTGATCCCGTAAGAAAGAACTTTTCCTCTTCGACCCACCTTCGATGACGATGGGAAAGAGATGGTATGAATAGGAACCTGTAAGAGTAACAAAAGGGATGAAAACCCCTGGAATGCCTCGAAGCTCTTGCCGGTAAACCGCCACCAGCCTCTTTCTTCTTCGGTTGTTTCGTTCCAATTTCTTCAGTTGGACCAGTCCCAGAATAGACTGGATCTCTGTGATCCGGTAGTTGTAACCCAAGACCTCAATATCATACGATGAAAGGTGGCCACGAAATTTATCCCACGAGAGGCTCTTCATCCCATGAGACCGCAGGGTTCGCATCCTCTTTGCCAATCCTTGATCCCGGGTAAATACCATCCCCCCTTCTCCCGTGACGAGATTTTTATTAGAGAAAAAACTAAAGCAACCTACCCTTCCAAGAGTCCCGCATTTCTGACCCTGGTATTCGGATCCAGGGGCATGGGCTGCATCCTCCGCTACAGGAAGGCCATATCTTTTCGCAATCTTCAAAATCATTTCCATATCACAGGGATACCCTCCGTAATGCATCACCACAATCGCCTTCGTCTTTTGGGTGATTCTATTTTCAATCTCCTTGGGAGAGATATTGAGGTCTTCAACTCCAAGGATATCAGCAAATACGGGTTTCGCCCCATTATAAAGGACTGCATTTGCCGTGGCCACGAAGGTGAAGGATGGCAGAATAACCTCGTCCCCTTCCTTTAACCCCAAGGAGGACAAACCCAAATGAAGTGCAGCCGTCCCATTGGAGACTGCAATCGCCTCCCCTCCACCGAGAAATTCGGAGAATGTCTTCTCAAATTTCTCCGTTACTGGACCGGTTGAGAGCCATCGTGAACGAAGGACCTTCAGGACCTCTCTCTCTTCCTCTTTCCCGAGATCAATATCAGACAAGGGGTATTTCCATCTCATAACGGATAGCTCCCCACTTTAAAACGAGAGAGGTTCTTTTGGTACCATTCGATCGTCTCCTTCAGTCCGTCTTCTAAGGAATATTTCGGAATCCAGCCAAAAAGGCTTTGAGCGAGTCCGGTATCGGAAAGAAGTCGCATCACTTCGCTCCTCTCGGGACGAATCCGTTGATCTTCAACCTCGACCCTCTTCTCTTCTCCCATCATCACCAGGATTTTTTCAACCAGTTCTCCAATCGAGATATCCTTTCCTGTTCCTATGTTAACAACCTTCCCCACAGCCTCGTCACATTTTCCCAATGTGATAAATCCTTGAACCGTATCTTTGACAAAGAGAAAATCCCGGCGAGGCCTGGTATTCCCTAATCGAACCCGTTTATTCCCCAGGATCTGAGAGATGATGGTGGGAATGATAGCCCGCAGCGATTGTCGGGGTCCAAAGGTGTTGAAAGGTCGAAGGGTGGTGACAGGAAGACCAAAGGAGAGATAGTAACTTTCTGCCAGTTTATCTCCGGCGATCTTGCTCGCAGAGTAAGGGGATTGGGCCTGAAGGGGATGTTTCTCGTCGATCGGAACATATTGGGCCGTTCCATAGACTTCACTGGTAGAGGTGTGGATGATCCTTTGTATCGACCCTTCTTCCAAACAGGCATTGAGGAGATGGGCAGTGCCTGCCACATTCGTTTGAATGAAATTAAACGGGTGGATATAGGAATATGGGATGGCAATAAGGGCACCCAGATGGTAAACCCTGGCACATCCTTTGACCACCTTTCTGACGCCATCCGGGTCCTTGAGGTCTCCGGCAACGACTTCGAACTGATTCTGAACCTCTTTCGGTAAATCTTCGAGAAGACCTCTTTCGTCCCTCGAATTGTATCGAACAAAGGCCCTGACCTCTTCCCCTTGCCTGACCAGCTCCTCAGTCAGATGGCTTCCGATGAATCCACCTGCACCAGTTACTAAGACTTTCGCCATAATAAACTCCGTTTATTCAATTCCAAATGTCAAACGTGAGATCCTTCGCTTCGCTCAGAATGACAATCTTAATGTCATTGATTGGAATCTGTCCATAAACTGACGGTTTCAAAAAAGGTGTCATTCCGGCGAAAGCCGGAATCCAGTTCTTACAAGGATTTCTGGATGCCGGATCAAGTCCGGCATGACGGAATAACGGACTTTATAAACAGATATTGATTACTCATATAGTATTTTCTTTCTCATTTCCTGAAATTCCTTCTGAGCCTCCTCATAATCTTCATGCCTCCCGATATCGAGCCAAAAATCACTGGACGGGTAACAGATCACTCGTTCTCTCTGCTTGATAAGCCTCTGGATCAGCGCCGGAAAATCCAGATATCTCTGGGAACGAATCCATCTGAGAACCTTCTTCTCAAACACATAGATTCCCATACTCGAAGAATAAGAGAGGACCGGTTTTTCAAGGTACCGCGTCAGTCGGAAGTCGCGGTCATACTCCATCACACCTAATTCCAGTGGGACCTTCTTCTGACTCATGGCAATGGTGACGATTCCTTCCTTCTTTCGATGGTACTGGATCAGCCGTTGATAGTTGAGCGTGGTCAGAATATCCCCGTTCATCACCAGGAAGGTTTCAGGAAGGTCTGAAAGGATGGAGAGAGGACCTGCCGTTCCAAGAGGTTTCTCTTCCCGGGAATACTGGATCGTGACACCATAGCGACTGCCATCCCCAAAAAAAGCCGCGAGCAGAGGCTCGGACTGCAGGCTTACCGTGAAGATCATCTCCTTGATCCTGAAATGGGCCAATTGCCTGACGATCACTTCGAGGATGGGCATACCATCAATGGGCATGAGGGGTTTGGGAAATACAGTCGTATAGGGAGCGAGCCTTGTCCCTTTTCCTCCCGCCAGAATGACTGCTACCATTTTTCCCTTCTTCATCGTCTCCGTCTCTCCACCTCATAAATAATCGGCCAAAAATCTGTCCACGCTCGTATCGATGTTGAAGAGTTCCATCAGTTCAGCCCTTTTCTTCTCATGATCAGTTTCTTCTTCTCTTCGATTTCGATGGATTCTTTTCTTCATCGCCTCCTTCAATGCAACTGGGTCTTGGGGAGGAACCACATCTGCCACACCGCACCGGCGGCCCAATTCTCCCAGATCACCCACATCCGTAACGATCATCTCCCTGTCGAAACTCAGGGCCTCCGAGAATACGAGGGGAATGGACTCAGACCTGGAGGGAATCACCACGCAGTCCGAAGAGACATAGAGAGAAATCAAGGTTTCATCTGGGACATTTCCCATCATCGTGACGCTCGATCCAAGGCTCTTGCTCTCAATAAAATTCCTTACCCATCCCTCCAGACTTCCGCCTCCAATAACGGTTAAATGAGCGTCTTCCCGCTCTTCTTGCAGCAAAACCATCGACTGGACGAGGAGGTCGATTCCTTTTACCCTCTCAAGCCTCCCAATGAAGAGAAACTGGCAGGGGGAAGAAGGTTGAGGTTGAGGTTGAGGTTGAGGTTGAGGTTGAGCTTGAGCTTGAGCTTGAGGTTGAGGTATTTCTCCTCGTAATCTCCTTGTCGTTGCTAAAAAAGAACATCTCCTTTGGAACCGCTCTTCAACCCTTCTGGCAAGATCGAATCCATCAGCAAAAACACCCTTGGCCTCCCTAATGATCCTCTTCATGATGCGATAAAGAAAAGGGCTCTCTCCATACCGATAAATGTCTGAGCCCAGAGCCCAGACAGAATAGGGGATATCGGTCTTTCTGAACGCATAATTGGCAAAATATCCACTGGGAAGGACCCACAGGGCAAGACAGGCCTCAATCTGATTCTCTCTTAAGAACGAAAGAAGAGCCCCCCTTCCCCGGCAAAAGAGGCTGGCCATCCGAAGCAAGTCCTGAGGATGAAAGACATTGAGGCGGACGAGAGGCTTTTTTGATCCCATCCATGAAAACCATTTTACAGAAACTCCCTCTAAAAATGGTTCTTTCACCCCTTCCCGATCCTGGGTGAAGATGAAGGTCTTGTGTCCTCTTTTTTTGAGTCCTTCAATAAATTCGATCAGGAAGGGTGCTTGAACGACATCGTCCGAATGGGTAGGGAATGAAGAGGTAATGATACAAATCCTCATCTCTTAGGGACACCATAGGATGATATAAATACGAATGGAATGTTGGAATATTGGAATGTTGGAATATTGGAGAAAAATTCGTACGCTTTATTCCATTTAATCATTCTATCCTTTTTTACATTTTTCCATTATTCCAGTATTCCATTATTTCAGTTATTTTAACTCTTTATTATATTCCATATCAAACCACATGGCGAAAAAGAGGGATTGAAGCCCTGAGATTGCGAAAAAAGCAGCAAAGAGGGCGCTCGTCGGCGCCACCGGCCCAGCAAAAATTCTGTAAATCAGGAGATAAGCTCCGAAAAGAATCCCAATGGGCGTGAGAACGAAGCCTAACAGGTAAAAAAGGACGAGCGGGTGGAAGTCCCGAATGATATATTTTTCCTTAAGTCTCCACAGAAAAAGCTTCAACAGCAAAAAAGAAAGGGTAAAGATGACCTTATAGATTCTCATATGGGACCGCTCACCCACACCGTAGATAGGATTGATGGGAATGTCCCTGACTCTGAATTGATAAACATTCAACCTCACCAAAAGGTCATTAGGCATCCCATAACGTTTATAGATACTGTCAAGATCAAGGGTTTTGAGAGCCTTCAATGCAATGGCTGCATAACCTGATTGGGAATCCGCAACATGCCAGTATCCAGATGCAATCTTTGTCAAAAAGGAGAGGATCGCATTTCCAAGATAACGGGATTTGGGAATGATCCTCCACGCCTTCCCTGTGAAGAGGCGATTGCCTTTGGAATAATCAATCTCTCCTTTCACAAGGGGATCCAACAGATGCGAGAGATCGTCGGGATCCATCTGTGCGTCTCCTGCCATGACCACGCTGATCTCGATCTCACGGTCCCTCGCCCACTTGTATCCCGTCACAATGGCTCCGCCCACCCCCACATTTCTCTTATGCTGAAGATAGATAATCCTCGAGTCCTCTTTCTGCTGTCCTTTGACCACCTCTCCTGTCCGGTCCTGGCTGGCGTCATCGACTACGATGATATGATCAATGAAGGTCGGAACTGTTTTGAGGACTCTCCCAATCAATTTTTCTTCGTTATACGCAGGGACAATGACAGCAACCGTCTTTTCCCAATACATTATAAAGAACCTCCCGGACCAGTTGCCCCCTTTTCTTTCTCCTCTGGGAGAGGGGTGCATAAGGGGAGTATTTCTACATAATGTCCCATGCCCGGAGGGCGCCCTCGAGCCATGAAAATGGCCTCCGGTCTTGGGTTAAGGTTACGGCAAGGAAGCCCGTTTCGTTTAGTGTCAAGGGGTTACGTCAGGTTCTGAGGACCAACACCGTAACCGAATGACGATACGGGCATCGTTACCATTACCGTCGGACGAAAGCTATTTTCTAACTAAGAATAAAGGTTCATTTAATGGGTTGAAATACCATAGTGATCTATGGGTGTCAATTGAAAAAAAAGGAGACACCCAACGGGCGTCTCCTTAAAGACGGCGGACTTTCTACCTTTCATGAAGGTTTTCAAGTCTTTTTTTTCTCTGCAGCGATGAGTGCTGCTCCAAGGGCCCTCACGATGCGAAGTTCGTGACAAATTTTCACTGGGACTTCTGGCTTGCTTTCATGAAACAACATCATGGGTACTCTCTTTCCTTTTAATCAATGACGACAATCGGTGCCTCTGCCTCAACCTCCTGGCCTGCTTTTACGCAGATCTCTTTCACCACGCCGCTCACAGGAGCGACCACGGGCATCTCCATTTTCATCGCTTCCAATACAGCTACCTGATCATTTTCTTCCACCTTATCCCCAACCTTAACCGCTACAGATATGATTTTCCCTACCATGGGTACTGTCACAGGTGTTGCCATAAATACCTCCTTATCCTTGATCGTTTTCGTTGTGCCCGTGCCTGCCCGTCGGAGTGCCTGCCTGTCGGCAGACAGGCGTTTCGGCACGCAGGCGTGTCCCAACCGGGAAGGCAGGCGTCCTTCGATTCCGCCTCAACACGCCAGACGGACGTATTACTTGTTGATTTAAACTGAAATCCCCATAAATTGTCAAGTATTTTTTAGAGATTTTTTAAAAGCTGGAAATTCCACAGCCTTAGAGCAATTTTCTCGAGATTCTCTAAAAAATGAATTGACAGCCAAAAAATATTGTAATAATGTATGTGAAAAATTTAATTTGTAAGGGAGAAGGCCTATGGAAATAAAATCGGTTGGGGTCATCGGTGCAGGTTCGATGGGAAATGGGATCGCTCAGGTCGCGGCCCAGGCAGGATACCAGGTTATCATGAGGGATATCGAGGACCGTTTTGTTCAAAATGGGCTCAAAGCCATCGAAAAGTTCCTCGCAAAGAGTGTTGAGAAAGGGAAGATGCTCGAGGAGCAGAAGAAAGAAATCGTCGGCAGAATACGAGGGACAATCCGTCTGGAGGACATGAAGGATGTAGACTTTATCATCGAAGCAATTTTTGAAGACCTGTCGCTGAAGAAAGAGGTCTTCAAACAACTCGATGAAGTAACAAAACCTCATGTCATCCTGACCACGAACACCTCTTCCATGTCTGTCACTGAAATCGCCATGGCCACGAAAAGACCGGAAAAGGTAGCCGGTATGCACTTCTTTAACCCGGCTCCTCTCATGAAACTGGTAGAGGTCATCCGTGCCTACCATACCAAGGATGAGACAGTCCAGGTCGTCATGGCGATGGCGAGAAAGATGGGGAAAGAACCTGTAGAGGTAAAGAAGGATTCCCCTGGGTTTATTGTCAACCGCCTGATGATCCCCCATATGCTGGAAGCAGTGAAAATGGCTGAAGAAGGAGTGGCCAGCATCGAAGACATCGACAAAGCGGTCAAACTCGGACTGAATTACCCTATGGGTCCCTTTGAATTAATGGATTTAACGGGTATCGATATTGCTCATCATGTTGCCGACTATCTCTATAAAGAACTGAACAAGGAGAGCAAATGGTCCATTCCGGTCCTCCTGAAATCCCTGATAAGGGCGGGAAAACTCGGTAAAAAGACCGGTGGAGGCTGGTATGATTACCAAAAGACGCCTAAATAGTGAATCCAAAACGATATTTTTTGAATGACAGGTCACGTATCAGGATTTACGAATCTCACGGATATCAAATATATATAAAGGAGGAAATGTTATGAGTCGATTGAACAAGGCATATATCCCATTCAAAGGCTATTACTCTTCACCCTTTTGTCGTTGGCAGGGAAGTCTGGCAAATGAAAATGCGATCGTTCTTGGAGGAACAACAGCTAACCGGTGGTTTAAAACAAGAAAGATCGATCCCACCATGATTGACTATCTCTATTATGGAGTGACGATCCCTCAACATCACCTTTTTTATAGTCATACTTGGTCAGCCGCCATGGTCGTGGAAGGGGCAAAAGACGTACCCGCTCTCATGGTCCATCAAGCCTGTACCACCTCCACCACCTGTATCTATTTGGCAGCCCAAAACATCGAACTCGGAGCCTACCAGACAGGATACGCTCTGATGTCAGATCGCTGTTCAAATGGACCTCATACCGTGTGGCCCAACCCCCTTGGCCCAGGAGGAGAGGTGGAATCCGAGAATTGGATGATGGATAATTTCAATAGAGATCCATGGGCGGGTTTCAAAATGATTCAGACCGCTGAAAATGTGGCCAAGAAGATTGGAGCCACAAAGGAAGAGTGTGACGCGGTCACCTTAAGAAGATATCAGCAATACTTGGATTCTTTGGCCAATGATCGAGCTTTTCAAAAAAGGTATATGTTTCCCGTTGAGATTAAAATGGGTAAGAAAGGGACCAAACGGGTTGAAGAAGACGAGGGAGTAACACCCACCACAGCCGAAGGTCTTGCCAAACTTACCCCTGTCGAGCCCGGCGGCACTCACAGTTATGGGTCGCAGACCCATCCCGCTGATGGAAACTGTGGATTTATCGTCACCACTCGTGAGAGAGCAAAAGAACTGAGTGCAGATCCAAAGGTGGAGATTCAAATTGTCTCGTATGGCTTTTCAAGATCGAAGAAGGGCTATATGGCAGAAGCTCCTGTCCCTGCCTCAGAAATGGCACTTCGAAATGCAGGAATCACGATCAAGGATCTCAAAGCAGTGAAGACTCACAGCCCTTTTGTGGTCAATGATATCTATATGAGCCGAATGATGGGAATAGACGTTTACTGGATGAACAATTATGGGAATTCTATGATCTATGGCCATCCCCAGGGCCCAACCGCAGGAAGGCTCATTGCAGAATTGATAGAGGAGGTTGTGATGCTTGGCGGAGGTTATGGTCTTTGGACTGGCTGCGCTGCAGGGGATACAGGAGCAGCCATGGTATTTAAAATAGGCTGATTGATCGTTTTGGAGAGTGAGACTCCATTTGACAAATCTGGCCAAATGGATCAATATATCGATTAACTGACTCCGACAGATACCCCATCCCCCTCCCCTGAACCA
>DATIGG010000211.1:0-4892 GCA_035454825.1 Thermodesulfobacteriota bacterium
CAGCCTCCTGGCAAACCTCAGTCCAAAAATCGATCGAGTTCTACCGGGAGGGAAATCTCGAAAAGGCCTTCGAGGCTCTTTCTGATATCCCCGAAGGGGTTCAAAATCCCCGCTTTTTCATGTACCGGGCCTCCCTTTTCCTTTATGTCGGTCGAGTGGATGAAGCAAGGTCTGAAATTGAAAAAACTCTTCATTTAAGACCCGGAGACACCCATGCCTTCGCCCTCCAATCCATGATTGCGGTCGTGCAAAATGAAAAACAGAAGGCTATTGATCTGGCCAAAAGTGCGGTCAAGGCGGATCCCCATTCTGCTGCTGCACGCATTGCCCTCTCCTATGCCCTCCAGTCCAATTTTGACCTCCAGGGAGCCCTCGCCAGTCTCAAAGATTCGGTGAAGGTGGAGCCCGGGAACGCCCTGGCCTGGGCAAGATTGGCTGAACTCTGGCTCTCTTTTGGAAAACTCCAGGAGGCCTTCAAGGCTGCAGATAAAGCCGTTTCTCTGAACCCCAACCTTGGCCGAACGCAAACGGTCCTGGGGTTTGCATACCTCACTCAAATCAAGATCAAAAGATCGAAGGAGGCCTTTGAAAAGGCGATCGGATTGGACCAGGCAGATCCCCTTCCAAGATTAGGACTTGGATTGACAAAGATCCGCGAAGGAAACCTGGACGAAGGCAGGGAGGAAATCGAGATTGCGGCAAGTCTTGATCCTAATCATTCTCTCTTTCGCAGCTATTTGGGCAAAGCCTATTACGAAGAGAAACGGGACAAGCTGGCAGCGGATCAGTTTGCTGTCGCCAAAGATCTGGACCCGTTAGACCCTACTCCCTTCTTTTACGATGCCATCCGAAAGCAGACGATGAACCGCCCTGTGGAAGCGTTACGGGATATGCAAACCTCCATTGCCTTGAACAACAACCGGGCCGTTTACCGGTCTCGCCTGCTCCTCGACGAGGACCTGGCTGCAAGGGGAGCGAGCCTTGCAAGAATTTACAGTGACCTGGGTTTTCAGCAACTCGCCTTGGCGGAGGGATGGAGATCGCTCAATACCGACCCGGGCAACTTTTCGACCCACCGGTTTTTATCAGATTCCTATTCTTCGCTCCCCCGCCATGAGATTGCGAGGGTGAGTGAACTCCTGCAAGCCCAATTGCTTCAGCCTATCAACATTGCACCTCTCCAGCCTCACCTCAGCCAGAGTAACCTGCTCATTCTGAGCGGCGCCGGTCCTTCCGAGATGTCCTTCAACGAATTTAACCCCCTTTTCAACCGGAACCGACTCGCCTTGCAGGCAAGCAGCATCGTTGGAGAGGATCACACCTGGGGTGAGGAAGCTGTCCTCTCCGGAATCTTCGGAAGATTCTCTTATAGCCTTGGCCAGTTTCACTATCAGACGGAAGGATTTCGGAAAAATGATGAGCTTCGAGAGGATCTTTACAATGCCTTTGTCCAGATGAGCCTCTCCCCTGAAACGAGCCTCCAGGCGGAATTTCGATCCAAGGAGGCAGAGTTTGGTGATCGAATGCTCAGGTTCCTTCCCAATGACTTTCTTCCAAATCTTCGCCAGAAGGAGGGAAACAAGGGAATACGAGTCGGCTTTCACCATACCTTCTCACCAGGTTCCGATCTGATCGCCTCTGCCATGTATCAGACCTCAGAGCCTAAAACCCAAGACGTCTCCTTCGGTCTCTTTGATTTCAAAACGGATGAGAAAAGTTTGGGTGGCGAGGGTCAATATCTTTTCCGATCAGAAGGTTTGAATGTCGTCGCAGGAGCAGGATATTTTAAAATCGACAGGAAAGATGTCTCAACCGATGTGAGCCTTGACCCTCCTGAGAAGTTTGTCCTGGTCGAAAGAAGCGATGTTTACCACACCAATCTCTACCTCTATTCCTACCTCAATTATCTGAATCCGGTAACGCTCACAATCGGTGGCAGCGCTGACCTCTTCAAGGTAGGGGAATTACACCGAAACCAGTTTAATCCAAAATTCGGGGTGATCTGGACCCCACTCCCCGGGATTACCCTTCGGGGTGCCTTAGTCCGGGCCCTGAATCGGACGATGGTCAATAACCAGACGATCGAGCCGACCCAGGTAGCCGGTTTTAATCAGTTCTTCGTGGATGCGGAAGGAACGGATGCATGGCGCTATGGAATTGCGATGGATCAGAAATTCTCAAAGGATCTCTTCGCAGGAGCGGAATATTCGATTCGGAATTTAGAAGTTCCTAACCTCTTTCCCATTCCGACAGGTCATGCGGTCATCATGAGTGACTGGGAGGAACGATCAGGACGTTTCTATCTTTACTGGACCCCCCATTCCTGGTTTGCCCTCAGTGCAGAATATTATTATGAAAGGCTTGACAGAGAGAAGCCCTTAATCGCTGGAATTGACGAGGTAAGAACCCATCGACTCCCCTTTGGAATCAGCTTCTATCATCCCTCTGGATTGAGCGCGATGCTAAAAACCACATGGATCGATCAATCGGGAAGATTCAAGCGGGTCTTCGCAGACCTATTCAGCCCGAGTCTTCCTGGAGAAGACCGATTCTGGATCGTCGACGCCGCCATCCAATATCGTTTGCCGAGACGGTATGGATTCCTCATCCTCGGAGCAAGAAACTTGTTTGACAGGTCCTTTCATTATCAAGACACGGACCCAAGCAACCCTCAAATACAACCAAAGCGTTTCATCTATGGAAAGTTCACCTTGTCATTTTGAGGAATCCTTTGAAGAAACTGTGATTCAGACTGTAAGACTACAGACCTCGGACATTAGATTAAAGAGGGAAGCAGGGTTGAATTCCTGTATTGAACAAGTCTGGTGTCTAATGTCTGAAGTCCAGTGTCTGAATTGCAGTGAAGAGAGGAGGTGGTTTTACTTGACTGGGTAAGAATCGGTGCCCGGACAAGGTCATGAGCAGGAACAGAAACGATCAAAGAAAGGAGAAGAGGAATGAGTAACGAAAAAAAGTGTTCAGTAAAATGGGAAAAGAGTGATAAGAAGAAAAGGGTGACGATCAATTTGGATGACAGATTGGAAATGGTCATCACGGAGGATGAAGGCAGGCCGGAGTCGGTCAGC
Organism: Thermodesulfobacteriota bacterium; assembly: GCA_035454825.1. Classification (GTDB taxonomy): domain Bacteria; phylum Desulfobacterota; class BSN033; order BSN033; family UBA1163; genus DATIGG01. Next base: position 3,087 of record DATIGG010000211.1, read on the forward strand.
GTCAACTGCGAACACTCCATTGGAGAGAGCATCACAATAGGTCAATTAACGCTGGGAAAGGAACTTCCTCCTGACACGGTTATTTTTACCCACTCGAGTCCCGCATGCGGTTACTATTGGAATGGATGGCGATATATCTGGAGGTGAACCAGGTAGAATGAGATCGGCAGTTGGCCGATGATTTCAGCCGAATCAGGTAGAAAATAAAGGTCGCGTCTCACGGCCACGATGCCCGTATCGTCATTCGGTTAGGTCGTTGGTCGTCTTGAGAACCTGAGGTAACCCTTTGACATTAAACGATACGGGCTTCGTAACCGCAACCCTAACGCAACCCTAACCGAAAGAGCTCCAAGTATTTTCATGGTTTGTGGGTGACCAAGTGGCACGGGGGATCACTTAGATACGCCAGCCTGTCCGTTCCTGCAACCCGCGGGTTCACCCCTTTGTCGCCACGCTCACGCCGTCAAACAAAATGGCGGGAAACATGCCTCCAGAAGCAGGATGAAGGGTATCTTCGATCTCAATGATATGGGCCATCGTATCGAAGATATTTCCAGCGACCATGGCATCTTTGACATGGCCCGTGATCTCCCCCCCTTCCACATAGACCCCTGGAGAGAGACCGATCGAAAAGTCCCCATTGAGGATATTTCCACTATGAGCACCCATCACCCCGGCGATGAGAATTCCTTTGTCCATCAGGCCCAAAAGCTCTGGAAAAGATTTTCCTCCTGGCTTGATATAAAGGTACTCAAGAGAAGGGGAAGGTTTAAAGGAGACGGTCTCTCCTCCCCACATGCCACCCTTAAATCCATGCCCGGTAGGAGGGACTCCCATCTTACCGGCATAGTAGAGGTCATAATGAAAATGAGTAAGGACCCCATTCTCCACAACCGGAAAAGGCTTGCAGGTCGTGCCCTCGTCATCAAATCCCCGCGCTCCAGGCACCTGATCATTTAACGGATCATCATAGAGAGTCAGTTTCTCGTCGAAAACCTTCTCCTTCAATCTCCCCAAGACAGGGGAGATCTTCTGGTAGATATTTCTGCCATTCGTCACGCTCTGGACCCTCCACAAAAGGGCATACAGGGTCTCGGGAAGGAAGAGAACCTTCATCTTTCCTCCCGGAGGATGGACTTCCCTTAAGGATTGATTGTAAGTCTCCAAAATGAACCGGAGGGATGAATCAGCGACCTCTTCAAATCTCTTATGGACCCAGGGGCGGTGAATCGAAGCATAGGAATTCGGATACATTACGGCGGTATGGAACGTATAGAGAGAAAAGGCTGTTGAAATGTCAGTGCCGCGGCTATTGAGAATCCGTATCCTGCTCGTCTTCCGGCCTCCGGAGACATTGACCTGTCCCTCTGTTCTTGAAGTAACAAACTCGCAGACCCGCTGACATTCCTCGACCATGGTCCTGTTCGAAAGATGTTCAATCGAAGGATCATAACTGTCAAGGGGTAACGAGTACGGGGTGAAAGGAAAATCGAAAGGGGCGTCGATTTTCCCCTTGAGGGAATCCAGGGCATTTTGCAGGAATTCTCCCCGGTTGATCAGATTCTTGGTGTAGGCAAAGCCCACATGGCCGTCCCTGATCACCCGGAGGCTGATTCCTGACTGCGATTGACTTTCAATCTCCTTCAGTTTTCCATTCTCAAAACCAACGCCATCCCCCATTTCCTCCAGGGCATAGAGCTCCACCTGGTCACTGACCTTTTTGGCCATCTCCATCAATTGCTCCATCATCGCCCTCCTACGACCACCTCGTGGACAAGAATATGCGGCCCTCCATTACAGGAACGG
>DATIGG010000212.1:0-12878 GCA_035454825.1 Thermodesulfobacteriota bacterium
GGCCCAGATGAGATATCGATGGACTGAACTTACAAACATTTGATGGCTCGCGGTTGGCGAAATGTGGTATTTTTCCATCAGGGTCATAAAATACCCTGCGGCGAGGTAGTTAATGGCCAACCAAACGATCAGAATGACAAATACGATTGCCAGAACATTGATCCCGAGGAGCTTCCAAAGGAGGCTTCTTGTCACGGTTTATCCTGCCTTTCGTTACTTTGGCTTTCCACGAATTGATACCCGATGCTTCTCACGGTCAAAACATACTCTGGATTCGATGGGTCCTTTTCAATCTTCTGCCTGAGTTTTCCAATGTGGACATCAATCACCCGGTCAATCACAAGGGCCTCATGCCTCGGATAGATCTGGGCCAAAAGCTCCTCACGCGTAAAGACCTTCCCTGGAGATGACATGAGGGCCTGAAGGAGACTAAACTCGTGAGGCGTGAGCAGGACAGGATTTCCGTTTAAGGTCACCTTGCGCTTCTCCTGATCTAAGAGAAGGCCTTCAAAGGACAGATTTCTTTTATCCTTACTTGTTACCAGACGCCCTCTCCTGAGAATGGCCTTCACCCGTGCGACCAGCTCCCGGGGACTGAAGGGCTTGACCACATAATCATCCGCCCCTAATGTTAAACCTGAGACACGGTCGACCTCCTCTTCTCGGGCGCTGAGGATCAGAATGGGAACATCGGATGACTGCCTGAGTTGCCGACATACTTCCCAACCATCCAAAATGGGGAGCATCAGGTCAAGAATGACAAAGATTGGTTTGTGACGCCTAGCCAGTTCCAAGGCCTGCAGACCGTCATAGGCAGTGACGACTTGAAATCCCTCCCGCTCGAGGTAGAGCGTCATGAGAGATGCAGTCTTCTTATCGTCTTCCACAATTAAGATAGGACCTTTCATGGCATCAAGACCCTTGTTCCATGTATTAATGAAAGATCAGGCTCATTTTCTTAAAAGGAAGCCCCTCTTTTCATACGGAACTTTAGAACTCCATGTTTATCATAAAATGCCTATCTCCAATTTATCTCTAAATTATAGGCTTGTAAAGTACTGAGAAGCGTCTTTTGAATTAAGACCCAATTTCAGTTAGAAGTGTTGGATTGAAGGGAAAAAGGTGAAAAACGAGGAAGGAAGTTAGTACGGAAAGCGCCCTAATATAGTGGGGTCTTTTTGGTCTTCAAAAGCGAGAGTAGCTTGCCAAAAGTAAGCGCCGTGAAAGAATAAGGAAATGCTTCTATTTGATTGATCTTAGAACCGGAGGTTTTTGAGGCTTGAAAAACCCAACAAACATAGCAGATACTGAGGGCCTCCAGTATTTCGAAGAAACATCGGCCTCATGCGTTCACATGACGTTACATAGAGAAGGGGAGCATTTGTCGCCCCCCCCTTTTCCTCGTTCTGCCTCAATAGCAAGAATCAATGCGCCGCAAAGCAGTTTTTTCTTAACCCGGATCGGATCCAAAATCTTCCATGGCCATTGCTCCATCTGACAAAGTATTGACATCGACATTGCCGAGAACGCAGACCTTCTGGCCATAATCCTGCTTAAAAGCCCGGATGTCCATGCAGTTCGGATCGATGGGATGGATTCCATTAATCCCCATGCCAAGGAGGTCCTCGATTTCTTTTTACCACTGAGAGAGGGATCGTTCAATACCAAAAAGACGACATGTCATTTAAGACGACAGAAGTCCGGTTTTAATGAACGTTCGGTCTATTTCCCCATGACAAGACTCGGAAGCCAGGTGACGAGGGGCGGAAAAATCGTGATCAGAAACAACACGATAAGCAACGGGATGAGGAAGGGCAAGGTCGAACGGACGACCCGCTCGATGGGCAGGCCCGAGACCCCGGCCATGACAAAGAGGACCATGCCGAAGGGTGGGGTCAGGAGCCCGATCATCAGATTGAGGACCATGACCAGGCCAAAATGGAGCGGGTCGATACCCACCTTGATGATGATCGGCATGAGCATAGGGGTGAGGATCAGGATGGCGACCACAGTCTCCATGAAGCACCCGACGATCAGGAGGAAGATGTTGATGACCAGGAGCAGGATGAGGGGGTCCGTGGTCAGTCCGCTGATGCCGGCGGTGACCTTGATGGTCAGGCCGGTGCGCAGGAGCAGCCAGCCGAAGAAGTTGGCTGCGCAGACGATGATGCCGATGGCGGCGGTCTCCTTGGCCGTGGAGATTAAGATTTCACCCAAGTCCTTCATGCCGATTTCCCGGTAAATGACCACTCCCAGTACCAGGGCATAGGCCACGGCCATGGCCGCCGCCTCGGTGGCGGTAAACTGGCCGGACCAGATCCCGCCCAGCAGGATGATCGGGGTGAGCATGGGCAGAAAAGCATGGGAGAACCCTTTGATGATTTCCCGGAAACCCGGGAAGGGAATGCGGGGATAATTCTTGCGCCGGGCGTAGATGGCCACCATGATCATCAGGGCAACGGTCATTACCAGGCCGGGGACCACCCCGCCCAGGAAGAGACGGCCCACGGAGACCTCTGCCACCAGCCCGAAGATGACCATGGGGATGCTGGGCGGGAAGATGGGGCCGATGGTCGAGGAGGCGGCGGTGATGGCAACGCTGAAGTCGGCGTCGTAGCCTTCGTCCTTCATGGCCTTGAGTTCCACCTGGCCGAGTCCCGCCGCGTCGGCCACTGCTGCACCGGACATGCCGGAAAAGATCAGGCTGGCCACGCTGTTGGCGTGACCCAGACCGCCGGGCAAGAAGCCGACCAGCAGACGGGCGAAATTAAAGAGACGGGTAGTGATGCCGGCCGTATTCATCAGCTTGGCGGCCAGGATGAACAGGGGGATGGCCAGGAGCAGGAAGTTATTGACCCCATACTGCATCCGCTGGGCCAGCATGGGGATGTTCACCCGGCTCCCCATCTCATTGAAGTAGGCCAGCAGACCAGCCACACCCAATGAGTAGCCCACGGGAATACCCAGCAGGAAGAGAATGACCATCCCGGCAGTGACGATGAAGGTGGTCATGGCGTCAAGCTCCGGTCACTTGGCCCCGCTGACGCCGAAGCGGCCGGGGAAAAAGTTACGAACCATGTTGAGCAAAAGGTAAAAGAGGGTCAGCAGCCCGCTGACGACCAGGCCTAGGTAGAGGTAGGCTAACCTAAACCAGTTCATGCTCGGAGAGTAGAACTCCCAGTTGTTGAGGGCATTGAGCCAGGAACTCCAGACGAAGATCACCCCGAAGGCGACCAAAACCAGATGGGCGAACGACCTGTGCCACCGGGCAAGCCGTGCAGGCAGACGGTCGGAAAGAAAGGCGATTTTGATATGTCCTTCGTTTTCCATTAGGGTCGCCGAACCTAAAAAGACGACATAAACGAAGAGGATCTTGGCCAGTTCTTCAGTCCACATGGCGGTGGTGAACAAAACGTTTCTGACCAGGACCTGGTAGAACGTGGTCAGAAACATCAGGGCGAGCAAAGCCCCATTGAAGCGATCAACCCACTTTTTCATGGCAGTTTTCTCCGGAAACAGTCCTGTCCGGGGTTTTCACCCGGACGGGACTGTTCTTGCTTTGGCAGGGGTAAAAGGCTTACTTGATATCCCGAACCTTCTTGAGCAGACCAGGCTCGAACACTTCCTTGTCCAGCTTGTCCATGGCCGGTAACACCGCTCTGGAAAAAGCAGCCTTGTCCACCTCGACCATGGTCATGCCGCCTTCTTTCTGGAGCTTGGCGGTATAATCCTTGTCAGCGGCCACAGCCATCTCATTGGCATACTTTGCAGAATCCTCCCAGGCCTTGATGATGAGGTCCTGATCCCCCTTCTTCAGGGTATTGAACCACTTCATGGAGACCTGATACTTGCAGGCCGAATAGATATGCTCGGTCCTCATCAGGTATTTCTGGGCCTCATAGAACTTGAGGGACCAGATAGACTCCGGCGGATTCTCCTGAGCATCCACAACACCGGTCTTGAGGGCCATGTAGACTTCCTGAAAAGGAATAGGGGTGGGATTGGCCCCCAGCGATTTCCAGACCTCCATCCAGGGCATGATCTCCGGCAGGCGGAGCTTGAGGCCCTTGACCTCGGCCGGGGTTTTGACGGGCCGGTTGGCGGTCAGCAAGCGCGGGCCGCGGTAGACGATGCCCACGGTCTTGACCCCTCTCTGCTTCAGCGGCACGTCGTTGATGTACGCCCCGAGCGGGCCGTTCCAGAACTTCCAGAAGTGGGCGTAGTCCCTCAGGACATAGGGCACCTCGAAGACCAGATACTTGGGGAAAAAAATCGAGATGTCGCCCGAGCCCATGGCGCCCATCTCCAGGCCGCCCGTGCTCATGGCCTCAAAGACGTCTCTCTCACCGCCCATGGCCCCGAGGGGATGGACAAAGACTTCGATCTCGCCTTTGGAGCGCTGTTCGACCAGCTCCTTGAATTTTTCCTGGCCTTTATAGACCGGGGCGCCAGGGCCGAAGGTGGAACCGACATTGACTTTCATCTTGGCGGAGGCCGCCGTCACCAATCCGACGCTCACAAACACTGTCACCAGCAGAACCATCCAGAACTTGAATCTCATGACCATTCCTCCTTCCATATTTGATAGAAAATCGTGTTAGAGTATGCTGAGTTTATGACAAACAGGGATTCCCTGTCAACCTCTACTTTCCCAAAGGTCGTCCATCGCGAGGTTCAGATCCTCACTCAACTTCTGGAGATCAGTGACGACGTTCTGACGAAGAGGTATTCCGGCAGCGCTTCGCTCCCGATAGGTGAGGGTCCTCAAGAGAAGCCTATTTTCTTATTACACTTGAACCCTCGAATCCTCGACCCCTTGAACCCTACTGTATTTGGAATGATTCTATTCTACCACCTGGATCACTTTTGTCAATGATTTCTCACAATAACAAAGAGCTTGACAATCTCATTATTTTTGACGATAACTTTGCAGAGGAGGAAACCGGGCCCCATGAAGATAAGAAGAATTTTTGATGTGATTCACTTTATCAGCGCCATTCTGGCGTGCACCTTTTTAGCTTTCCAACTGATCATCATCTCTGCCAATGTCATTCTGAGATATGTTTTCAATTCAGGAATTTCCTGGACAGAAGAAATCTCAAGCAATGTCCTCATGACGGCCTTCACTTTTTTGAGCATGGCCCTCGGGGTAAAGCTGGATTCACATATCAATGTTAATCTTATTCCCAAGCGCGCCCCCCAATGGATCACGACGGTTTTGTTTAAGCTTAAGTATTTGGTCCTGTCTGTTATTGGTTTTGTTCTTTTGTATTATGGCACCTCCCTTATATTCATGATCAAAGGAAGGATTGCATCCATCCCTGTCTTGCCTGCTTACTTACAATTTGTCATGATACCCCTGGCGGGTGTCTTGATCCTGTACGATTCGATCATGAATCTTCTGGGTTTTGAAAAAGATGATGCCTATCTTGATCAAAAGCTTATGAGGGTGGGAGAGAAAAAATGATCGTTGACCATACAGCCATTACACTTCTGTTAGGCATTTTCGGTCTTCTCGTCATACTGCGGGTGCCCATCACCTTCTGCCTGGCAATTTCAGCCATCATCACAGGGACCTATTTAAATGTCCCCCTGGAAGCCATCGTCAAAGTTATGGCCGACGGTGTTATGAATTTCTCCCTCCTCGCCATCCCCTTCTTTATTATCATGGGAGAAATCATGAACGAAGGGGGCATCTCCCAGAGACTGGTCAATTTGGCCAATCTCCTTGTGGGAAGGCTCCCGGGCGGGCTTGCCATGGTAAATGTCATGGACAGCATGTTCTTTGGAGGCATCTCGGGTTCGGCTGTGGCAGATGTCTCTTCCCTGGGATCCATCGTTATCCCCATGATGAAGAAACAGGGCTATGATGATGAGTTCTCTGTAGGTCTGACCGTCTGTTCCGCCTGTCAGGGAATCATCATCCCGCCCAGTCATAATATGATTATTTACGCCTTTGCCGTGGGAACGGCCTCCCAGTTGGCAGGAGGATCCATGCTGGTCGTTTCCGTGGGCAAACTCTTCCTCGGGGGTTATCTGCCCGGAATACTGATGGGAATCATGATGCTCCTCATCTCCCTCACCATTGCGATCAAAAGAAAATACCCGCGAGGAAAGGGCTATACCCTTAGAGAAGGTGTCGCGATCCTTTTGGATGGCGCGCTTGCCATGTTTACTGCATTGATCGTTGTGGGTGGCGTGATCATTGGCATTTTTACGGCAACCGAAGCCGCAGCCTTTGCCGTGGTTTATGCCTTTATTGTCACCTTCTTCATTTACAGGGAGACGCCCTTAGCCAGGTTTATCAAGGTTCTCTATTCCTCGCTTAAGACATTGGCCATTGTCATGAGCCTGATTGCTGCTGCCAGCGCCTTCGGGTATCTCCTTGCCCGTTTGCAGGTTCCGAGACTGGCCACAGAATGGCTCCTCTCGATTACGAACAACTATTACATATTGCTCTTCATGGTCAATATCATGCTCCTCGCTCTGGGATGTATCATGGACATGGCGCCTCTTATCCTCATCTGCACTCCCATTCTCTTCCCTGTCCTGGTTCTAAAAATGGGAATGGATCCAGTCCATTTTGGCATCATGCTCCTCTTAAATCTCTCGATTGGACTCTGCACTCCCCCCGTAGGTTCGGCCCTTTTTGTAGGAAGCGCTGTCGGCAAGATCTCCATCGAAAGGGCATCAAAGGGTTGTGTCCCTTTTTATATCTCCATGGTTATTACGCTCATGCTTGTCACCTATATCCCTGCCATTACCATGTTCCTGCCTAACCTGGTCATGCCCATAAAATAAAGACGCAAAGAGCATGGCGCATAGAGAAAAAAAAGGCAAGGGGCTGAAAGGCCCTTGCCTTTTCGCTTGCTTTAATTGGGGCGTCTCTTATTTTACATCCCGGATCTTCTTGACCACAGCCAGAATCTCAGCGGGTTGTTTGTCATAGAGGGGCTTCATGGCGTCCATGAATTTCTGTTTCTCTGCCGGAGAAACCTCCGTAATGATGGATCCTTTTTCACGCACTGTCTTCTCAGCCACTTTTTCAAAGTCATTCCATAATTTAATCTGGTAGGGCACCGCGTCTTGGGCTGCCTTCAGGATGAGGGCCCGGTCTTCCTTCGACAGTTTATCAAAGACCCTCTTGCTTCCCACAGTAATTTCCGGGACCCTTGTGTGTTCATCTGTAATAAAGTACTTCGCCACCTCGTAATGGCTTGTTGTAAGATAGCTCGGCCAGTTGTTCTCTGCGCCGTCAACCACGCCGGTCTGAAGTGCAGAATAAACCTCGCCATAGGGCAAGGGTGTAGCCACAGCGCCAAGAGCCTCCACCATCCCTACCATCAGGGGGGCCTGCTGAACACGAATCTTCATCCCTTTCAAATCACTCACTGTCTTGACCTGCTTCTTGGTATAGAAATTTCTCGACCCGCCTTCAAACCATCCAACACCCACAAAATTGAAGGCCTCATGTTTCTTAAAGATGTCTGCGCCAATCGCCCCGTTCAACACCTTCCACATGTGGCTGGCATCTCGATAAAGATAGGGCAGTTGAAAGGCGTCAAGGTCTCTGACGAAGGAAGAGACTGCAGAAATGCTCACACGGGTCATATCAATGGCACCTAACTGGACCTGCTCAATAACGGCCCTTTCTTCGCCAAGCTGTTTGCTGTGAAAGACCTCAATAATGATCCGGCCATTGCTCCGTTCTTTGACCAGCCTTGCGAATTCATAATCCCCTTTTGTGGTTGGGTAGTCCTGCGGATGGGTTTCAGCAAGCTTCATGACGATGGGTTTGGGTTGGGCCAGCGAAAATCCGGCTGCAAATAAGATCGACGCAAACAAAACCACCATTGAAATGACCACCAATCTCTTCATAGATAGCCTCCTTTGAAGATTGTGTATTTTTTCGCATATTATACTACCGTGAAAAAGTTGTCAAGAAGCGAATTTCCTCGAATATCCCTAAAAACTCCTTTCAGTTTTCAGGCTGAAAAAAAAGGCCAGCAATTTTACTGGCCTTAGAGGTCAGATCATTTTTCAAAATCTCGGATGAGCCGTTTTACGTCTTGCTCAGGACCAACGCAACGAGCCACAGGTCGAACAATGAGTAGCATGAGGAAACATCCATCTCATGGGCCTCACCTCCTTCCTTAAACAAAATGATAATCCCCTTCATTTTTTATGTCAAGTGAGATTGTTGCCTCCTCAGGAGATCGATCGAAACAGCTCGAGGGAAACTGAAATCCTCGTTATCGTCTGAAGGGGCCCAGTTTCTGAAGAGCCTTCGTAGAGAATGAAGTCTCCACGAGTTTATCAATCGGCAGAGGAGGTTGATAGTCGAGCAGCCCGTTCTTGGCAAACACCCGCTCCATCTCCCGCAGCGTCTTTTCCTGGATTTTGAGGTCCGGGTCGAAGTCATAGAGGTCGATCTTGACCAGTTTTTCACGATCAACTTTATAGTATTTAAGGAAGATCGCGATGAAATCGTCCGTATACCTTCCAACCCTGACCAGATCCCGGGTCGCCTTCATGATGGCCGTCACCATTCCTTCCGCCGATTTTGGGTTCTTCTCCATAAATTTTTCTCCAAAGCTCAAGACCGTGACCATCTCCCCCGGGGTACAGACCGGCACCAGAATTCTGGCCGTTCCCTCCTCTAAGGGAACGATAGAGAAAGGCGCGGGGACCAAACCCGCATCGACGGATTTCTTTGAAAAAGCCAGGGGCATGTCGGGAAAAGCAAGGTTGACCAAGGTGACGTCTTTCTTTTCAATTCCTTCTTTTTCGAGGACACGGAGCAGCATATATTCACCCGTCGCGCCGGCCCCTCCCCCTACTGCAATACGCTTCCCTTTCAGGTCTTTTGGACTTTTGATTTCTTTGACAAGGTCCGAACGAACCAGAATCGGGGCAGGAGCCCCCTTGGTGGGCTGAATCGCCATAGGGGCAACAATCTTGACTCCCATGTTCTTGAAGGCTCCATTAAAATTGGAGGCGCCGATGCCTCCGGCGATTCCTGCAATTTGCCCGTTCGCCGCAAAGGCCACTGCCTCACTGCCTGACTTGAACAACTCGAGTCTGATCTCAATTCCTTCCTCCTTGAGATACCCCTTTTCAATGGCAATGAACAGGGGAGCAAAACTTAAGGAAGGGGAGTAGGCAAGGATCACCTCGTCCGAGGCAGCCTGAAAGGGTAGGACGAACATGGAAAAACAGACACACATCAATACAGTTGTTCTTTTTGTGTTGATCATACTAACCTCCTGGATGAGAGTGAAATCAAATAGGCGCTTAGCGAATGTCAGAATGACAAACGACGACTGCTCCGTGTTCCATGCGACCTCTCGCTCGGATTTATCTCTGCCGACAAGAGTCCAGATAGTTTTTTCAATCTTTTGTCCTCCTCGATCCCCTCTCTGAATAAGCCCAACCACCTCTCGATTGGCAGAGTTCCCAGGGCATGGCCTGTCAGATAGGAGAACTTCTTTCCCAATTCGGCATCCGCAGGAGGATTCTCGGGTCCCCAGGGCAGTCCGCAAACCTTCTCCCAGACTTGGCCTCCCCGGGTTCTTACCCTGACCCTTGTCTGAAAACAGCCGGGAAACATCTTTTCAAAACCTTCGTCCTTAAGAATGAGCACCTTTTTTGCCAGCGTCCCTATCTTGGGATGAGACCTCCGGGAAGGAGCGAAGGCCTCAAGGTCTAAGCGGCCAAGAAGCGAAGCAGCGGCAACAGCATAGGGAATGCTGAATCGGGCCGAGATCTCCTTCTCGAATCTGCTCTTTCTATCATAAGATCTTATAAAGCCAGGTCCCTCCACGATGATCGATTGAACATCCTCTCCCCTCCATCTTCCCTCCCTTTTCAGATCCAGGATGGCCTGTACGGGCGCATGAAGCCAACGACAGCAGGGGAAGGGTTTGAAATACGTCCTCATGATCTCAAAGGTTGAACCCAGTCCTCTGAGAATCTGCTTGCGGAGATCCCTCGGCGTCCCCTTCCATCCCGCAATCCTCCCAATACCATCCAGCCCCTCTATGAGATCCGGAGGGCCGCCCCATCCCGCTCGGGATAATCGGGTCATCATAAGGCCCAAGAGATTGGGCCAACCCGCATATGCGTCTTTTATCGGAGCTCCTGAAAGGGCCGGAAGATAAGGGGCAATTGGCGTAAGACAGGCATTGCCAAGGGTTCCCACGGTCTGGGAGACCTTCAACCCTGCGAGCCTGGCAACTCCCGGGGTGGCCCCAAAGATTCCCATGGCACAGGGAAAATGGACTCCCAGGCTGAGCAGCTTGCTTGAAAAGGCCTGGCTAACCCGGTTTCCCACTTCGTAAGCCACGACAATGGCTGTCAAGACCTCCTCTCCTCCGCAACCACAGGTTTCGGCCATAGCCAGGATTGCAGGAATAGTCTCGCTTCCCCAGTGGGCCCCGAGAGATATCCCGTCATCATATTCGAGGTGGTGGCCAATACATCCGTGGCCGAATGCCGCCTCCGCCATACCAGCTTTCAGGCCTACCCCCCAGAGACTGGCTTCCGGTTTCGGATTGAACTCGTGAGCCAGGTTGAGAAGTTTGCGATTCTGTCTAATTGCGAATCCACCCCAATAACACCCCATAAAGTCGAGAAGGCAGCGATTTGCCTGGTGGATCACTGGTTTCGGGATCTCTTTAAACTCGACTCCCAGGGCAAATTCAGCCAATGCTTCAAGGATCGTTTTCACGTTAACCCCGCAGAGAGTATTATGGTATAAAAGAGGGTTTACTTCTTTTTCCTTTTCTTAAAAGGATTCTCAATAGGCCGGGCGCCCAAGCACAGGACCTGGTTCCGGTTCTCAAGATAAAGGGCCGATTCCAGACTGGCAGATCCAACGTTCTGGTTGATGGCCTCTTTCGTCATTCGCAGTCCCAAAACGGACTTTGTAACCATCTTGTGGGCCAATTCTTTGGCCTTAGGAATCAGTCCTTCAGGCGGGACTACATGGTTGACAAAACCGATCTTTTTGGCACTCTCTGCGTCGATGACATCTCCGGTATAGAGGTATTCGGCTGCAAAGCCGAGATTCACCTCCCTAGGCAGGAAGAAACTGCTTCCCATGTCTGCTGCCGTCAAACCGATATTGAGATAGGAGGCAACAAACTTCGCTGTCGGGTCTGCAATACGGATATCGCAAGCCATAGCGAAGCTGAACCCCCCTCCTGCAGCATATCCACGGACTGCCGCAATGATCGGCTGGGGGGCTCTTCGCATCATGAGGATCACCTCGGCAATCTCGTCCTGAAACGTGTAAAGTTCCTCGATGTCCCTTTTGTAAAACGGGCGAAATTCATCATCCATCTCATCGATGTCTGACCCGGAACAGAAGCCCCTCCCGGCCCCGGTCATGATCACCACCCGGCACTCCTTTTCATTATTCTGCCGCCCTCTCCAGAAATGGAGAAGTTCCTGCCTCATCTTCTTCGTGTGAGCGTTCAGTTTCTCAGGCACGTTGAGGGTAAGGGTCCCGATAGGCCCGTCCAACTCGAACTTGATCGTCTCGTACATCAGTGACCTCCTCTACATCAGAAATAGCATACCGCCCCCTCATCCCTTCCCTCTCCCCACCGAGGATAGGGAGAGATTGGATGTCAGCATTTCTACCAGGGCCGATTTCTTGATTTTGTTCGTTCCTATCGTCGTCGGAAGCGAGTCCACAAAGAGCACCCGTTTCGGAACTTTATAGTTGGCCAACCGTTTTCGGCAGTATTCGATCACCTCTCCCGGGCTAACCTTCATCCCTTCCTTGAGCACGATGCAGGCACATACAGTTTCACCGAATTCAGAATCAGGCAGCCCGACAACCGCAGTAAGCGCCACATACGGTAACCGATACAAAACCTCTTCCACTTCCAGTGGATATACGTTAAATCCTCCCGAGATAATCATATCCGTCCTCCTGCCGACAAAGGTCAGGTATCCCTTTCCGTCCACTCGGCCCAGATCTCCGGTGTAAAAGAAGCCATCGTCATCAATGGTCTTCCGGGTAAGTTCCGGGTTCTTGTAGTACTCCATCAGTGTATTCTTCCCCTTGACAGCAATCTCCCCAGGTGTGCCGAGGGGAACCTCGTGCCGATCATCGTCGACGATCTTGACCTCCGCGCCCCGAACAGGTTTGCCGACCGTACCCGCCTTTACCTCGGGCGGGTCCTCATATTCGCTGATGGTGTGGGAGGGCGCTTCAGAGGAACCATAGGCCACACTGATATTGCATCCCATATCCTCCTGGACCCTTTTCATCAGTTCCAGCGGACAGGTTGCTCCTGACATGTACCCGGTTCTCAGGGAGGCGAGGTCATACTCCCTGAAACGGGGTGAATTAAGGATGTAGGAACACATGGTGGGTACACCGTACAGAACGGAAATCCTCTCCGTCTCGATCAGCCGGAGGGCCTCCTCTGCATTGAAAACGTCCATAATGACCATCTTGCATCCGCAGATCAGAGCATGGGATACAATCGTAAAACCGCCAAATTCGTGACAAAACGGGAGCGGATTAAGCAGGGTGTCATCCTCGACAATCAGCATTCGTTCCGCGATGCGGATGCCCACCCAGACCCTCGCCTCGTGGGACATAACGACAGCTTTGGGAATGGCAGTGGTCCCCGAAGTGAAGAGCAGAGTAGCAGGCGCTTTAGAAGGAACCGGGGTTGACCGGATCTCCTCTCTTTCTTTCTCAGTGGACTCGCACTGAAGTATCTCATTGATATCGAAAAACCCTTCCGGGAGACCTTCGCCTTCGACATAGATCTTTCGGAGGCCCGGCAGGTTCGGTTTGATCTCCCGCAAGATCTCTATGAAGTCTGCCTTTAAAAATCCTTTCACCATGAAGAGAA
>DATIGG010000213.1:0-16413 GCA_035454825.1 Thermodesulfobacteriota bacterium
GGCCGGTGAGGGCCACGTATTTTTGCACCTCGTAGAATTTGTGCGAGTAGATGGTATTGAGCGGATTCTCTTGTCCCTCCACCACCCCGAGCTGCAGGGCGGTGTACAGTTCTGCCACGGCCATCGGGGTGGTGGCGGCCCCCAGGGCAGCCAGAGCGGCCTTCGCCATGGGAGAGTCCATCGTTCGGATCTTCAAACCCTTGACGTCGTCGGGTTTGATCACCTGCTTGGTCTTAGTGGTCAAATGTCGTTCGCCGTACCACCAGCCCATGTCAAGGATACGGACCCCGCTCTCCTTCGCAGCCTGTTCGTTGAGATCTCTCATGAGGGATCCGCGTGCCAGCTTGATCAGCTTGGGCCGCAACTCATCCTCAGTGTCACCCTTAAGGACATACGGCATGCCGAGCACCCCGATAGGCCCCCACCCTTTGAACTGGGCGAGCATGCTGGGGCCAGTCAGCGAAATGTGAATGACGCCGTTTTTAACCTGCTCCACCATGTCTTTCTCGCTGCCGAGCTGGTTCGCGGGGAACACGTGTACCGTGATGGCGCCCCCCGTGCGTTCCTTCATCAGCTCCGCGAACTTGACAGACCCCTTGTGATAGGACATATCCACGACGCCGGAGTGGCCCAGCTTGACGTCCATCTTGGGAAAACTCCCCTTGGCCGGTTCCGCAGCATGCCCAAGAGTCATTCCAAAGACGATGAAACTAATCACTGCCAGACTAAGGAACCCTTTCCCACCTTTACCCGGAAATCTTTCAGCCTCTTTTTTCATCTCTCTCCTCCTTTCATAGAGTATCACCCTTCCCTGAAAGGTGATCGGATTAAAATAAATAGTGTCCTCTTGTTATTATTATGGGAGACTTCTCCAAATCCCTTTAAAAGGAACAAGGAATAGAGGGGCCCCAGGCCATATTACTCACAAGCAGGGGAAAAAGCTGTATCCTTGTGTTCACCGATACTGGAATACCAATTCTCTAAGAATCTGTCAAGAAGAAAAATCACCTCTTTGTAATCCCTCGGTTATTGTCGGAGATCTATCTGATGGACTGAGGTGGTCTCTCCGGAGAAAACTTGAAGCGGGACCTTTAAGCGATGAACCATGGAGTAGATGCCCTTGAAAACGGTCCCTTCAGCAATATCCCTCGATTGACCTGTCTCCAATGATCCGCTTCTCAAGGTTTCGGAGGGGAGACTACCCCGGTCCGATCGAAATCGAGACTGAGGGACTACACCTCTTTTCAAGATGATTCTCCTCGTAACTGGGATGGCAAGAAACGCAGCCCGCTTGACACCCTCTCTCACTTTAATTATATTTGCCTTTGAATCCATAATAAAAAGCTGGACGAAGATGAGCGATCTTGAAGAATTGATTCAAAAGGCATCCTCTACCCTTGAACGATTCCGGTTGGATGGGAAAGCTGCTCTCGTTGTGGGTGGAAACAAAGGGCTCGGTCAGGCCATGGCGTTAGCCCTTGCCTCGGCTGGAGCCGACGTATGTATTGCCTCCAGAGGCCCAGGGGGCCATGAGGAGACAGTAGAAGCCATTACAAAATTGGGGCGGAAAGGAAAGGCGATCGCAGTGGATGTCACTGAGGAGGAACAGGTGGACAAGATGGTTGCCGGGATGCTCGATTTTTTTGGAAAGATCGATATTCTGGTCAATAGCCAGGGAACGGTCCACCTTCAACCCATCGTCGACTTTGATACAAGATCCTGGCAGAAAGTAATGGATGTTAATCTCAAATCTGTATTCCTGTGCTGCAAGCATGTTGGTCCGGTGATGCTTAAGCAAGGGAAAGGGAAGATTATTAATATCTCCTCTGTTCGAGGGTTCCAGGGTCGACTTGAAGATGCGGCCTATGCACCGAGTAAAGGCGCAGTGAATCAGCTCACCCGTTCTCTTGCCATTGAGTGGGGACCCCGTGGAATTAATGTAAATGCGATTGCTCCGGTTTTTACCCTCACAGCAATTTCTCAAGACTTTTTTAAGGATCGGGCGAAAAGCGAATGGGTACTGAGTCGCATACCGATGAAGCGCGTTGGTCAACTCGACGACCTCTTCGGCCCCATTGTCTTCCTTGCCTCTGAAGCATCCAACTTTGTAAACGGTCATGTGCTGTTGGTAGATGGCGGCTGGATTGCAGGCTAACTTATTGGTAGAAAATGGACCCCCTCCTGACCTGTCAGAGTCCTTTTGGTCTTGTCCGATAAATAATCTCCTTGTTAAATCGATTCCGATTTTTTTCGTTCGCTCTCTTCGTACGGGCTGCAGGGAGAGGTAGCAGAGGAGGAAATTTTTCTTGGGAGGTCACGTGTGAATCAGTTTAAAAAAAATAAGAAATTTCTCCAATCGATCGAGAATGCCCGGACCAGGGCCTTAATCAAGGCAATGGGCTACACCACCGAGGACTTGAAACGGCCAAGGATCGGTGTAGCTAACTCTTGGGGAGAGACGAGCCCGGGCCATGTCCACCTGAGAGGAGTGGCTGAAGCGGTCAAGGCAGGGATATGGCAGGCTGGCGGCACCCCTTTTGAGTTTGGGAGCTTTGCCCAGTGCCCGGTCGCTGTAGGAAAACACGGCATCCGCTATGACACCCCGACAAGGGATATCATTGCTGCTGAGGTTGAGGCTTCAACCTGGATCCATATGTTCGATGCCCTGGTCATGATCTCATCGTGCGACAAAAACGTTCCCGGTCATCTCTTAGCAGCAGCCCGCCTCGATATCCCTGTCATCCTTGTTCCGGGGGGCCCGATGGAAGCAGGGAGATATAAGGGAGAAGACATCGTCACGACGACTCTCGATGCCGAATGCTGGGCCTACGGCGTTGGAAAACCACGCATCCCAGAGAAAGAGGTCTATGCGTTGGAAGAGGCCGCCTGTCCGGGAGCTGGTTCCTGTGCTCTCCTGGGGACGGCTAATACGATGCAGTGCCTTACGGAGGCCCTCGGTCTTTCCCTTCCAGGGGCTGGCACAGCCCTGGCTGTTTCTGCGAAGCGGCTCCGGATCGCCAGGGAATCCGGACGGCAGATCGTGAGACTCGCGGAGAAGGAGATCACATCTTCTAAGATCATCACACCCAGAAGCCTCGTGAATGCCATCCGTGTCCTCCATGCCATCGGTGGTTCGACTAATGCCGTTATTCATCTCCTGGCCATTGCCTATGAAATGGGGTTTGAAAAAGAGATCAACCTGGAACTGTTTGAGCAGCTCGGCCAGGAAACCCCTTGTATCACGGCTGTTAGGCCAAGCGGTCCCTATACCATGGGTGATTTTGATGAGGCAGGTGGGATCCAGGTTGTGATGAAGGGGATTGAGAAATTCCTGAACAAAGAGGTGATGACCGTCACCGGCGAAACACTGGAGGACAACCTGAGCAGGATTTCTGTGAGTGATTCGCCTGTGATCAAAAATCTGAAGAACCCGGTCAATAGAGGAGGCTTGGCCATCCTTCGGGGAAACCTGGCAAGATCTGCTGTCGTCAGGCCAACCGTGATTCCAGAGGAAATGCTCCGGCATCGAGGTCCGGCGAAGGTATATGATGGACAGGAAGAGGCCCTGGAGGCTTTGCAGAAGAATGAGGTTCGCCCTGGCGATGTGGTGGTAGTTCGCTATGAAGGACCGAAGGGTGGTCCTGGTCTTACCGAGGTCTTCAAAGTCATTGGATATATGAACGCCACGGGCCTGGAGACGAAATGCGCCTTGGTGACAGACGGAAAGATCTCCGGTTTTGCAAAGGGACCCTTTATCTGTCAGGTCTCGCCCGAGGCAGCCGAGGGTGGAGCTTTGGCCATCGTTCAGGATGGGGATTGGATAGAAATTGACATTCCCAACCGAAAGCTTAATATTCAGATTTCGGAAACAGAGCTTAAGGAACGACTCCATCGCTGGAAACCTCCAGCGCCTCGAGTCACGGACGGTTTCTTAACGGTTTATGCCAGACTGGCCAATCCAGCCGAAAAAGGAGCAGGGATCAATCTACGATTGAACAAATGATGAAATCGTACCTCTCCGTCTCATGTCCCGATTGTGGCACAGGAGGCTTTAACCAAGCTCCTCGTAGAAGAAGGGATATTCAGCACAATAACAGTAGTCGAGTAAAGATGAAACAGGACCGTGAATAACACCTACAAAGAAACAGTTTAATCAACAGGAAGGAACAAGAATCATTGATTGAAAGGTTGACTTCGACTGAACTAACCGAAGAAGGCTTAGTGAGCATCATCCCTTCAATCCCTAAATCCTGTTACAAGTTGCAAGGTCTCCGTTGCATTAACTCTCACTTGTCCTGGCTTGTTTTCAATTTCTATTGTCTCATGTTTCCTATCAACCGTTATTTCTCACTGCACCAACGTCCACGAACGTCTCTTTACCTCTCAGTATGGATCTCAAGTAATTCTGCGAGTACAGCATCTACGTACATCTTCATTTGTCGAATTTCCGTTGCGCTTGAGGTTCGATGTGCACTCATGGACCCTCGCGTATAGGCAGAGCGTGTAATTGACGCACTTAGTTCTTCTATAGCGCTCACTGCAAGCTCAGGGACTTGTATGGCTTCTCGCGATAGCCTACGTTTCCTTAATACGTATAGTGCTTTCTGGCGATGCGTAGGTCTTGAAAGACCCTTTTCAAGTTGGAATCCGGCTTCGGCCATAAAACAAAGAACTGGGGTCAGCCCTTGACACGGGACAGCCCCTCCTGAAGCTGTATCATTTCCTCTCTCAGCTTCCTGTCTCTTCTCATCCTGTCTTTCATCCTCGTCCCAATCTTGGTAACAGCAGAGTAGCTGATTCCACCAAAATACCTGCCTATCTCTCTGTTCGAAAAAGGCGTGTGCTTCCTGGCAAGGTATACAGCGTATCCCTTATAAGGAGAAATCGATTGAACCTTCTCCCTCGAAACCTTGAAACGATTGCACACATGGTCGACAATCTCATCCAGATCCGATGTTATCGACCCCAGCGCTCGCCTATGAGATATCTCCTTCTTCTGAAGATCTTGATCATCAAGTCGTCGTAACACCTCTTCGATGAACATCTTCCCTCCCAGTATCACCCCGCCGTATACACTCTCAAATGGACTCCTTGGCTTCTCTTTAAGCGCAGCCTCCACAAACTCCCGATAACATCGGGGTCCGTCCTTCCTCCCTTGGGTCACCATACTCCAGAGAAGATCCCGGAACATCAACGCCTCTTCCTTCGGAAAAAGGTATGCCCGGTAGCTGCTATAACGATAGCTTTCCGGCTGTTCCACGATTCCAGCCCGAACGGGATTAAGGTGAATATACCGAGAGAGTTCAAGAAGGTAGTTATCCACATCGATCAGTAATGCCTTATATCTCCCTTGAAACAGGTGACCTGCTCGTTTTCTTCTTATGTTGAAATAGGTGGTATAGGCACTATTGAGGCTATGCATGAATGAGCTGAGATTAGCCTTCGGAGTCTCGACGATCAGATGGTAGTGATTTGCCATGAGAACAAAGGCGTGAAGGATAACACCGTACTTGTGAACGGCCTCCGTCAGATAGGAGAGAAACTTCTCATAATCTCGATGGGATAAGAAAATCTTTCTCCGCTCATTTCCTCTTGCGGTGACGTGATAAAAGGCACCTTCAAAAGCGATACGCAAGGGCCGTGCCATAGAGAATTCCAGGGAGTTGATTTAGGCCTATCTTATCTTGAAAGCTGTCCCGTGTCAAGGGCTGACCCCCTTCTTTGCCGACCCCGGGAAAATAATCAGTGCAAAATGTTCAATGATCAATTGGCGATTAGCACTGAGAGCCAGAACTGAATTTGATTCTGCAAATCATTGATAATTGGCCAATGCTAATTGATCATTGTCCAATGAGATTCTTAAAACGGTCTCTTCAGCACTACCCATCAGTTATCCCCTCTCTAATGATCCGCTTTTCAAGGTTTCGGAGAGGAGGCCACCCCGGGTTCAATCGCACCCGAGACAAGCGGATGCACAGAAGTTTTAGAAATTTTTATTGACTTTTCCACCTTCCTTTGATAGGGTTTAACCACGCTGAAAAGGCTGCGGTTTTCTTCTCTCATCTTTCGAGTTCATTTTTGGAAAAGCGATTCGAGCAATAAGCGATGGGTTCTGCCCCATCCACTTAAAATCATAAGGAGGTGCGCTTATGCTTAGAAGACTGGCTTCCATCTTTACCTTTATCATGCGGCATTATCTTCCGGATGCATATCTTTTTGCCATTCTGTTGACCTTTCTTGCAGGCATCCTTGCACTGATCTTTACGGATGCGGGCTACATCAAGATGGTGAGGGCATGGGGGGATGGGGTCTATGGCATCATTGCCTTTGCCATGCAGATGATTCTCATCCTCCTGACAGGGCATACCCTTGCGCTCACTCCTCCTGTCAACAGGGTTTTAGGCTGGATTGCGGGATTGGGCAGCACACCGGTCAAGGGGGGAATGACTGTTGTCTTTGTGGCTGGGATCTGTTCCTGGATCAACTGGGGGTTTGGGCTTGTCGTTGGAGGGCTCCTTGCCCTGGAGATTGCAAAAAGAACGAGGGATGTTGATTACTCGTACCTGATCGGAGCGGCCTATAGCGGTTTCGTCTGCTGGCATATGGGGCTCTCAGGATCCATCCCCCTCGTGATTGCCACTTCCAAACACGCTCAGAATTTTGTTGAAAAAATTACAGGAACCGCAACTCCGATTACGGCAAGTGTCTTTTCAGCTTTCAACATGGTCCCTCTCATTATCATCATCTTCACCCTTCCAATCCTTTTTGCCTTGATTTACCCGAAGAAGGAAGAGGTTGTCTGTCTGTCCGTCGAGAGATGCAAGGAATTAACAACGGAGACAGCAAGGGTCGAGAGACCTCAGAATCCCACGCTCTCTGACAAGATCGATCATTCCTACGTGATCAATATGATCTTTGGTGCCATGGGTGTTTCTTATCTCATCTGGCACTTTGCCACAAAGGGGTTCGACCTCAATCTGAACATCGTTATCTTCATCTTCTTTATTTTGGGAGTCATTTTCCATGGAAAACCTATCAACTACGTCAAAGCGATTAACATCGCTGTTAAGGGGGCAGGTGGCATTGCCTTGCAGTTTCCCCTCTACGGTGGAATTCAAGGCATCATGATGGGGACGGGGCTTGCGAAAGTGATCGCAGGCTGGTTTGTTGCCATTTCCAGCTATGAAACATTCTACCTCCTCCAATACTGGGCAGCGGGAATCATCAATATGTTTATCCCTTCGGGCGGAGGGCAGTGGGCTGCCCAAGGACCATTCACCATGGAAGCAGCCAGGATGATGGCAATCGATCCTATCAAATCGGCCATGATGGTTGCGTGGGGGGATCAGTGGACGAATATGATTCAGCCTTTCTGGGCGCTTCCCCTCCTGGGATTGGCAGGGCTTTCTGCGAGAGACATCATGGGTTATACGACGATGACTCTTCTGTGGAGCGGTGCCATATTAAGTATATTTGCCTTATTGATAGGCTTTAGGGTGTTTTAAAGGCCTGAAAGAAATAGAGGGCCTGTTCAGGGAGGTATGTAGAACATCAGACCTAAGAGATATTCATTTACTTCAAAAAATCCTTTCGGATCGGGGTGAAGGCGTCGACAATTCGAACCTGTCTGGTCAGGAGTTGAATTGTGTGAGGAACATTCGGCGGGACGGTATATAAATCCCCTGGACCCAGGCGGGTCGGCTTGCCATCCATGAAGAAGAGGATTTCTCCGGAGACGACACAGGCTACCTGCTCATGAGGGTGAACATGAGGTGGGTCGGGTTCTGAGGCAGGCCCATCGTTAAATTCATACGCAACGATCATGAGATTGTCGGTATGAGCAAGGTATCGTGTGCGTCCCGGGCCAATGACTTCTGGTGTTAACTCCGATCGCTTTATGGCTCCCATGTTTTTCTCCTTTGAACTTGCTAATTTTGTAGTGAACCGGGGCCTGGTTGAAGCCCATCAAGGGCTATACAACACCCCACGACTCAACACATTCAGTCTGATATTCTATAGCACTCTCCTGCTTCAAGGTCAACTGACAGAAGGTGTCTGATCTGTAATACCTCGGTCATAGTCGGACATCCTACCCCAGGATCGGGGTGGTCTCTCACGAGAGAGCTTGAACCTGCCTGCCGGTAGGCAGGGCGGCACGTTGGAGCAGCGAGCCAAGGGGTTAATACCCTGAAAATTTGGGAGGACTGTAAAAAAGAAAGGAGGAACAAGGATGAGATCACATCAATGGATTCGGGTTGCATCGTTACTCGTGCTGGCAGGGTTTTTTCTCTTTATCACTGGCTGGTCCGGAGCAGAGGCGCAGGTCATTCAAATGAAATTAGGACATTTTGCAGCAGATTCACATCCCGGGAATGTCGCTTCTAAAATGCTCGCCGAGGCCGTGGAAAAAAGGACAAATGGAGCCATTAAGATCATCATTTATCCCAATAATGCCCTTGGCTCCCCGCCGGAAGTGCTTGAGCAAAACATCTTAGGTGCGGTGGACATGAGTCTGCCCACTCAGGGACAACTTGGCAAGTACTCCAAGAAGTTCAACTGTGTCATGCTTCCATTCATGTACACCAACTATGAACATGCGGACAAGGTATTGGATGGTAAATTCATCACATGGGCTGCTCCGGATCTGGATAAGGCCGGTCTGGTTTTCCTTTCAAACTGGGAATGGGGTTTTAGGAACCTTACCAACAACAAGCGCCCGGTGATTCACCCTGCAGACGTAAAAGGGCTAAAGGTGAGGACTCCTCCAGAATTGCCCACTCAGGCTGCGATGGAGGCTTTGGGAGCCGTTGTGGCAACGATCAATTTCAACGAATTGCAGATGGCTCTGAAAACAGGGGTCGTGGATGGCCAGGAGAACCCGATTGCTGTCATCTATTCGAATAAGATCTATGAATCCCAGAAGTATCTTGCCATGACAGGACACAACTACAACACCATGGTCCATGTGATCAGCAAAAAAGTCTGGGACAAACTGACACCGGCACAACAAGCCATCGTGAAGGAAGAAAGCAAAAAGGCCGGGGATTGGATGAGGAACACCATTCGAACGGAGGAAGCAGATCAAATCAATCAGTTGAAGAAATTCGGAATGGAAATAACCCTTCCGGATAAGTCGGAATTTAAAAAATTGATGAACCCCGCCTATGATCGGATGAAAGCGATTGCTGGAGAAGAAAATATTACAGCCTTCATCAAAATGGTTGACGAAGCTAAGTAAATAGGAACTGCGCTATGTGATGCAATGGAGGGGGAGAAACCGGGATGGGTGAGAGCTTTACCGATCTTGGTTTCTCCCCGTGAATTCTTCATTAATGCAAGAATATTAATTCATGAGACGTGTGTAGCCTTTCACGGGTGTAAACATAACGGGCGCGAGGCCCTACACTATAAAATTATTTGTGTCGTATATATTCAATTCCAAGTGCATCCGAAGGAAACGGAAAGAATTCCTCTCCATCCCTGAGTCTGAGATCAAAGAAGAGACTCTAAAATGCTGACTCTGCTGATTTTCTTGGTATTATTAGTGTTCATTATGATTAATGTGCCTATTGCTATGGCTATGGGTCTGACAGCAATAGTATTTTTCGTAGGTTTAGGCAATAGTTCACTTTTGACCATGCTGCCGCAGAGAATGTATGCCTCTACCACCGGTTTTACGCTCTTGGCGATTCCTTTCTTTATACTCGCAGGCAATCTGATGAATACAGGAGGCACTACGAGCCGGATATTCAGGTTTGCCAAAGCCGTAATTGGCCATGTTCCAGGCGGGCTCGGGCAGGTCTGCGTCATCGCCAATGTCATCTTCTCCGGCATGTCTGGATCTGCAATCGCAGATGCGGCGGGTTTAGGCCAGATATTACATAAAGCAATGGTCGATAATGGTTTTAAACCGAAATTTTCTGCGGCCATCGTGGCATCGGCAGCCACCATTGGTCCCGTCATTCCCCCAAGCATCCCTTTTGTTCTTTACGGCGCATTAACAGGGGTATCGGTGAGCAAACTCTTTCTCGCAGGGTTTATTCCAGGAGCTTTAATGGCGATTGCGATGATGGCTGCCATTGGATTTTTAGCAAAACGTTATGAATTGCCCAGGGCAAAAAGAGCCGACCTTAGAGAAGTTATGACAAGCATCAAAGAAGCGTCTTTGCCCTTATTGACGCCTGTCATTATTATCGGTGGAATTTTGACTGGATGGTTTACACCGACCGAAGCAGCGGTCGTCGCATCTCTGTATGCCTTGTTTTTGGGGTTCTTATATAAAGATTTAACGCTGAAAAATTTGCCCGGTGTTTTCTGGCTTTCCATCAAGCAGACCATCAGTCTGCTGTTTATTATTGCTGCAGCCGGCTTTTTCGGCTGGCTTACCATTCATCAGAAGATTCCCGATCAGATCATTCTTTCCTTGACAGGCATGAGCGCTACATCAACAGGTATACTGGCCATGATTATTGTTGTCGTGTTAATGCTCGGGTGTTTTCTTGAGGGCAATGCCATTTTTATTATTACGATTCCCATATTTCTCCCTATCGCACAGCAGTTCGGCATAGACCTTGTCAATTTTGGGGTCGTCATGACCTTACTGATTATGGTTGGGAATTTAACGCCTCCTGTTGGAATGTGCTTATTCGCAGTAACCAGTTTTAGTAAAGTCAGCATTGGGACATTGTCGAAAGAGATCCTGCCGTATTTGATCGGGATATTCATTGTGACCGTCCTGATTGCTTATATTCCTCAAATAGCTACCTATCTGCCAAACCTCATCATGGGCAAATGAAGGGGTGGAATCATGGGAAACGTCCTGAAATCATTCAAACGGGTTGATAAGGTCATTTTAAGGACGTTGAAAGCTATGACGATAGCCAGTTTCGTTTTCCTGACCATCCTGATATCCGCTAATGTGTTTGTCCGTTTCGTTCCAATCGCTTCCTTGCACTGGTTCGATGAGATCATCGAACTCTTATATGCCTACCTGGTGTTTTACGGAGCAGCGGCATTGTGGATTTCACATGAACATTTTGGGGTGGGTGATTGGCTCGAGAAGAGGATTAAAAATATTAGAATGAGAGCTGCATACAGAATGATAATAGAATTGCTCGTGATATGTTTTGTTGCGATCTTTTTTTATTATTCTTTACAGTTAACCCTTTTAGCACATGATGTTACGAATGTTTTTGCTATTCCCAAAAGGGTTTTATACTCCTGTTTGCCTGTTTCAGGCGCAATCATGATGATCTATTCCATTCGAAATATTACAGTTGAGATCATCGGTATTATAAGATCCCCAGAATTGTAACTGAGAATGTGTGAAAAGGTCTGATTTTCCGTATGGGCTTATTCCGGCCCACGAGGATGGGCGAATTGGAGAGACATTAGGGCGGAACCTACAGAATTGAACTACAAGGCTAAGTCTGCTTAATCAAGCTGATTTACTAAGAAGGAAGGTTACCCATAACGTCTGATGACCCGCATCCTAAAGTTTCGACAAGGCGCCCATCTTTGCGGGCCGTGGCAGAGGGTCCCAATTTTTACGCGGCTTTTAAACCATTCCTTCCCTAAAGTTTATAGGCCTTTTTTGCAAGCCGGTAGGCCATGTCCAGCATCATTTCCTGGGCATCTTCCGCATCCACAATCCCTTTCACCATGAGCCCTGCGATCCAGTTAGCGCAGACACGGCGCCAGAGATCATGCCGTGCTGGGATCGAAGGAAACGCCCGGGTATCGTCATTAAATCCTGCCGTGTTATGGATCCCTGCTGTCTCCATCACCCGGTCAAGATAGCGCCTCATGCCATTGACGCTGTCATGGAACCACCAGGGCGGACCGAGTTTGATGGCCGGGTAATGGCCAGCCAGGGGGGCCAGTTCCCGCGAATAGGTGGATTCATCTAGAGTAAAAAGGATCAATGTCAATCGAGCATCATTACCATATTTATTCAGGAGGGGCCGGAGATTCTTCGTAAACTCGCTCTGGCCCGGGATATCTGCTCCCATGTTAGCTCCGAAGCGATTGTAGATGAGATTATTGTGGTCACGGATCGCGCCCACATGGAGCTGCATCACCAGTCCATCTTCGATGCTCATCCTTGCAAATTCCATGAGCAGATGGGCATTGAAACGCTTCGCCTCCTCGTTGTTTGCCTTGCCCTGCAATGCGCGCTGGAAGATGGTTTCTGCTTCGGAAGAGCTCAACCCTGCCGTGTAAGCTGTCTCTGCAGCATGATCCGTTGCTACCGCGCCCATCGATTTGAAGAAGGTCCGGCGCTCCTCAAGGGCCTGGATGAAACTCTTGTATGAGGCAACCGTGATCCCGCTCACCCTGCTCAGCGCTTCGATGTTGTTTCTCCAATCAGGAGTCAGCAGGTTGATAACAGCATCTGGACGGAAGGTAGGCCGGACATTGCCATCCCATCGAGATCGACGGATCGCCTGGTGGTAGACGAGCGGGTCCGTCGCTGCATCCGTTGTGGTCATCACCTCGATGTTGAAACGCTTAAAGAGGCTCCGGGGCTGGAACTCAGGTAACTTAAGCTTGGCCTCGATCTGATCATAGATAGGCTGTGCTGTCTGTCCGGTCAATTTCTCCTCGATCCCAAATACGGAATGGAGCTCATCAGCAAGCCAGACGCCGGTGGGCGTGCCGCGAAAGAGATAAAAATGTTCAGCGAAGATCTGCCAGATCTTCCGGTGATCCTTCTCAACAGGACCGCCGTCCTTTCGTGGGATACCCAGAGCTTCAAGGGGAAAACCGTGAGAATAGAGCATGCGGAACACATAATGATCGGGAATGATCAAGAGATCGGCAGGTGTGCCGAGAGAGGCGTTCTCATCTGAAAAGAGTTTCGGATCGACGTGACCATGGGGACAAATGAGAGGAAGGTTTGAGACGGATTTATACAATTCTATCGCAATGCGTCGTTGTGCGGGCTCCGGGTCAAAATATCGGTCCTCAGGTAAATGCCATTTAGGATTGCTAATCATCTTACGTACCTCCTGGTTTCTTGATTTTTGTCTTCTCAACCCGAAAGTTTGACCTGCCCGCAAGTTGCAAGCTGAAATATACACCTTCTTAAGCAAACTGTAAACGGTCAAGGAGAGAATAACGCCATTCAGACACTGGATATCAGACATTAGACAACGGACTCTTTCAAGATAAGAAATGAATCTTGCTTCACTCTTTTTGGAATACCTTTGTCTCGGTGTAATCTCAGGCCTTTAATATTCTCTCTTCAGTCTAATGTCCCATGCCCGGAGGGTGCCCTCGAACCATGAAAATGGCCTCCGGTCTTGGGTTAAGGTTACGGCAAGGAAGCCCGTTTCGTTTAGTGTCAAGGGGTTACGTCAAGTTCTTAGGGCCAATCCCGCCTTATAGCGGGATAACCGAGTGAACGATACGGGCATCGTTACCATTACCGTTGGACGAAACCTATTTTCTACACAAAGTCTGATGTCTAAGGTCTTTACCGTTTGAGTCCTAGCGAAAGGGGACAGGGTTGGCGAAAATGACTATTTTTGGGTATGATTCGGTAGCGGGATTACCAGTCTACCATCTCCAACCTCGCCCCTTGGGAGATAGAAAGAATAAATTCAAAAAAGGAGGAATTTCTATGGATTGGGGAAAGAAGAATCGTTTGTCGCGTTTGGTCCAATCGGATGGCCATTGTTTCTTTTTGCCCATTGATCACGGCTATTTTCAAGGGCCTACTCGAAAACTGGAAAATCCGGCCAAGACTATCAAACCCTTAATTCCCTATGCGGATGGCCTTTTCGTCACCCGGGGTGTACTCCGGTCCGCCGTTGACCCTCAGAATTGTCCGCCGATCATTCTGAGGGTTTCAGGAGGGGCAAGCATCATTGGAAAGGATCTCTCCCATGAAGGCGTTACCACCTCCGTCCAGGAAGCCCTGCGGCTTAACGTGGCTGCTGTGGGTATGTCGATCTTTGTCGGAAGCGAGTTTGAGCACGACTCATTGATGAACCTGGGAAAATTGGTGGACGAATGCGAAAACTACGGTATTCCGGTGATGGCGGTCACGGCTGTGGGAAAAGAACTCGAAAAGAGGGATGCCCGTTACCTGGGCCTCTGTTGCCGCATTGCCGCTGAGTATGGATCGACCGTTGTGAAAACGTACTGGTGTGAGAATTTCGACAAAGTGGTCAAGGGATGCCCTGTCCCGGTGGTCATGGCAGGGGGGCCCAAGTGTGAGACAGAGCGGGAAGTCTTTGATTTTGTCTATGATGGTATACAGAAAGGGGCTATTGGGTTGAATCTGGGTAGAAACGTCTGGCAGCATGACCATCCAGTGGCCATGATGAAAGCTCTTCGGGCCATTATCCATGAAAAGGCCACGGCAAAACAGGCCGCGGATATCTTCGAAGAAGAGAAGAAAAAGGGTTATAAAGGGTCTCAAAATTGAATTGACAAGGTCATTAGAAAATCTCCTCTGGCCCCTCGCCTTCGACAAGCTCAGGATGGTGAGCCTCGTCGAACCATTTATCAAAGAGGGGTAATTCTTCCCTTTTATGGCAAAGGGAGGATAGGAGGGATTTTACAGATCAATGTCTTTATTATTATGAGACTGCTAATAAGAGGGGAGCATGAAGAATCTTTTCGATGAAAGGGAGGCGAAGGAATTTGTAAAAAATTATCCCTCCCTTTCCGAGGCCGTGTCTCTGCGCCTTTACACTTCTCGTCTGATCGGAAGGGATCCGAGTCTCGTTCTTCACGGCGGAGGGAATACCTCGGTCAAAGTGAAGATCAAGGACATAGTGGGAGAGGCGCGGGATGTCCTCTATGTCAAAGGGAGCGGAGTCGACCTGGCCGCTCTCGGGCCGGAGGGATTGGTTGGCTTGGAGCTTCAGGAGCTTCAAAAGCTGAAGTCTCTTGAGAATCTTTCTGATGAAGAGATGGAGAACCAGCTCCAGGTCCGCAAGGTCCGTTTCCGCTCTCCTGATCCCTCTGTTGAAGCCCTGCTTCATGCCTTCTTACCGCATCGGTATGTGGACCACACTCATGCCGAAAGCCTCCTCATCCTGACAAATCAAAAAAATGGGAGAGAGCTTGTTGCAGAAGCCCTCGGCCAAGGAGTCGGCGTCCTCCCCTATCGTCGTTCCGGATTCCCTCTGGCCAAGGCAGCGATTGAGTTATATGAGGGCAACCCTCATCTTGAGGCGATTGTGCTCATGAATCACGGTATTTTTACGTTCGGTGATGAGGCGAGAGTTTCTTATGAGAATATGATCAGATTCGTCCAGAAAGCTGAATCCTATATCGAAAAGAAAATTCAGGGAAAAGCTCTGTGCCATCCCCGGGCCGATTTATATCCTCCTCTGGATATCGCTCCATCAACTGCGCGGGTTTGTTCGGTCATTCGGGGAACGTGTGCCTATCAAGATCCTGGTGGTTACCTCCGTCGTTTTTATACGGATGTTAGATCTACGCTTGAAATGGTTGAAACCTCCCGCTCAATAGAGGCCCCGGACTTGTGCCGGTCCGGAGCCCTCACTCCTGATCACATCATCTGGACCAAGAACCGGTCGGTCTATATCGAGTCCGTCCAGGAAGATGATGAATCTTTAAAGTGCCGCATCAGAGAATCTATTGACTTTTATAAAGAGAATTATGATCAGTATTTCGAGACCCATGCCCGGACTCAGGGGACGAAACTGGAGAAGCTCGATTCTTACCCAAGGATATTTCTTATTGCAGGAATTGGGTTGGTTGCCATTGGATTTACCCGGAAGACCGCGCGTATCGCTGCTGATATTGGCGAGCGGACATTTCAGGCGAAACTCCGCGCTATAGCCATGGGTGATTATTTGCCGATGGATGAGTCCCATGCCTTTGACATGGAATACTGGGGTTTGCAGCAGAAGAAATTGGCAAAGACCACACCTCCTCTCCAGGGGCAGGTGGCTGTCCTGACCGGTGGCGGAGGGGCCATCGGCCTGGGGATTGCCGACCGTCTCCTGGCGGCTGGAGCCCTTGTGGTCATTTGTGATATTGAGGAAACCCGCCTGGAAAAAGTCCATTCCATCCTTGCTCGCAAGTATGATGAGAATCTCTTGGAGCAGATCGTTTTTGACGTCACGGACTATCCCTCCGTTGAAAAGGCCTTCCATGAAATCAGCGGCCGGGTGGGCGGCATTGACCTTCTCGTTCCCAACGCAGGGATCGCCCATGTGGCAAAGATCGAAGACCTCGACCCCGTAAAATTCAGGCAGGTCATTGACGTGAACCTCATGGGAACCTTCCACATGTTAAAGGCTTCCGTACCTATCTTCAAAAGGCAGGGAACGGGCGGAAATGTTGTTGTCATCAGTTCCAAAAATGTCTTCGATCCGGGAGCTGCCTTTGGAGCGTATAGTGCTTCTAAAGCAGGGGCCCATCAGATTG
>DATIGG010000214.1:0-5201 GCA_035454825.1 Thermodesulfobacteriota bacterium
CATCATCTCCATCGATTTGCCAAAGGTAGCTCAACTGAAGCCTGGGGATCGAGTCCGGTTCGAACCCATTTCTGTCGAAGAAGCCCACCGATTGTTCAGAGAGCAGGAAGCGCGGTTGCAGAGCTTTAAAGGGTCGCTCCAGCATCGGTGAACTCTTTAGGACCCTGTGCCTCGGTCCACAAGGAGGGGCGGCTTGTCGAAACTTTAGGATGTGGAGGCCGGAACGATTTCGATAGGGGAATGGGATTTTTTCACACCTTCCCGGCGGGAGAGCGAGAGGGTGAGGGGGAGGAGATTCCGATGTCGTTTTCACTTCCCATTTACAAAATCTACGCTGTTAAATACGCAGGACCCTTTCCCCGTCCTGTGGCAAAGGTCCTCTGGAATACGGATTGGGAAAAAGAGATCCAGATCAACTATTATATCTGGGTGGTTCAAGGGAATGACGAAACCCTTATTGTGGATTGTGGCGTGGCCCCTTCTCTTGCCGAAAAGATGCAACTCCAGAGCTATGTCAATCCGGTTCAAGTTCTGTTAAGAATGGGAATCAAGGCGTCACGTGTTCAACGAGTCGTGATCACCCATATTAATTTTGATCACGTGAGTGGGATCGAACTCTTTCCCCATGCCACGTTTTATGTCCAGGGGAAGGAGTTCAATTTCTGGATCAAGGATCCAGTGGCGAAGAAACCGCCCTTCCTCATGTATACAGACCCTGTTGGGAATCGTTATCTTGCAGGGCTGGAAGGGACCGATCGATTGATTCTTGTAAGAGGGGATCAGAAGATCCTTCCAGGCATCGATCTCCTGATTGCTCCGGGTCATACTCCAGGGCTTCAGGTGGTTGCTGTAAATACTGCCAAAGGAACAGCCATTATCGGATCGGACTGTGCCCACCTCTTCAGAAACTATGAAGAGGAGATTCCGAGTTGTTTCATCATCGATCTGGTCGCTTGGATGAAAACCTACGACAAGGTAAAGTCAAGGGTTTCCTCTCCTGATCTTCTCTTTCCTGGCCACGATATGAAGATGTTTACGGACTATCCGGAAGTGACTGAGGATATTACTCGGTTGGTTTAAGGGGAATAAAGGCTCTCAAGAGGGGAGAGGGAGATCATGGGTTCTTATCTGATGAACTGGTTTCGGAGGCAGGGGGAGCCTGCAGACTTGATTCCAAAGCAGAGGGCTCTGGAGCAACAGGAGATTCTGCCCCAGCGTTGGCCACAGGGGGCACAGCCTTTGGTTTTCTTGTCCTGGGACGCCATCGGGGCTTCTGGGTCTTTCGCTCCTTCAGTTCAATCCGTTCTTTTGTTTCTTTTAAGGCCTCTTTCTCTTCTTTCTTCTTTTCTTTACCAAAACCGACAATGACATAGGTGCCGCTCCGGGCGTCGGTCCTCAGCCGGATAAGGCCTTTTGATTCCGCATCTTCAAGCAGATCGCTGAAGGTCCGGTAGCCATAATAGGATTCGTTGAAAGAGGGTTTCTTCCGCTTCATCGTCTCCTTCACCATGGAGGACCACAAAACTTCCTTATTCTCCCGGACCAGAGCGACCACGGAATCAACGAGGAGCTGGAAAGCCTCTTTCTTCGTCTCTGGCAGGTCTTGTTCGATCTTGGGGGGTGTTCCAATGGCCCGCTCCAGGTCTTCGTAGTAGATGAATTCATCACAGTTATCGATCAGAAGATGGGAGCTCGAATCCTTCATCCCCAGCCCAATGACATGTTTGCCGTTCTCTTTCAACTTTGAAACGAGGGGAGAGAAGTCACTATCCCCCGAGACAATCGCAAACGTGTTGATATGCTCCTTCGAGTAACAGAGATCAAGGGCATCCACACAGAGCCGGATGTCTGCTGAGTTCTTTCCGCTCATCGAGCGCTTTGGGATTTCGATTAGTTCGATGGCCGCTTCATGGAGAGGTTTCTTATACTCTGCATAATCGGCCCAATCTGCGTAGGCCTTCTTGACGATGATCTTCCCCTTTTCGACCAGTCGCTCCAGGATTTTCTGGATGTCGAAACGCTTCTCCTTTTTGCCTTTGAGCCCGAGAGCAATATTCTCAAAGTCAATAAAGACCGCCAGCGTGCGCTCCCCTTCGTTCATTCTCTCATCCTTTCTTGAAAAAGACCCTATCGGAAGTCTTTTTGCCTAAAACCATCCTACAACGAAAGAAGACTTTTGTAAACAGGGCGTTAACGGTAATCCGTCGTTTTTGGTTCGAGCCAACCTGGTCCAGTCCCAACATTGAGAAGGTGTGAAAAGATCTAATTTCCGTATCGGCATCATTCCCGGCCCACAAGGATGGGCGGATTGGAGAAACATTAGGGCGGAACGTATAGAAGGGAACTACATAGGCTATGCCTGCTTAATCACGCTGATTTATTAAAAGGGAAGGTTACCCATAACATCTGGTGACCCGCATCCTAACGTTTCGACAAGCCGTCCATCGTTGCGGGCCGAGGCCACTTCTGGGGATTACTCTTAACGATTTAAGCTCCCCATGCAATGCGTATACCCCTTATCAGGATTGCGTTAGGATGGAATACCCTTGCTTCTTCAAGTCCCTTCTGACCTCACGGATATGGTTCGGGCCGCGGGTTTCAAGGATCAGGATAACCTTTGAGAACCCGATGGGAATATCTCTGGCCGCCCTTTCATGGATGATATGGAGGATGTTGGCCTGATTTTGAGCAATGAGGGTGGTGAGTTTTGCAAGTCCTCCTGGAATGTCCCTTAAGAGAACCTCGAAACGGACGACCCGTCCTGTTTGGCTGAGCCCTTTCTCGATAATCCGGTCGAGGAGATGGACATCTATATTTCCTCCGCTGATTACCAGAACGATCCTCTTTTCCCTGATCTTCGGCCTTCCGGATAGCAAGGCAGCCAGGGGCGCGGCTCCTGCACCTTCGGCCACCACTCTCTTCCTTTCCATCAGCATGAGGATCGCTGAGGCGATTTCGTCCTCACGAACCGCGACAACCTCATCGACCTTTTCCTGGATGATGGGGAAAGGGATCTCCCCCACCTTCCGGAGAGCAATTCCGTCAGCCAGGGTAGGCCTGATGTTGACCTCAACAATCTTCTTTTTCTTTAATGAAGCGATGGCAGATGAAGCATGGGCAGATTCAACCCCAATGATCTTGACGTGTGGGTTTTTCTTCTTTACGATTGTTGAAATACCTGAGATCAAGCCACCCCCACCGATCGGGACAATAATCGTTTCGATCTCCGGGACATCCTCCAGGATTTCGAGACCGATCGTTCCCTGACCCGCAATCACGTCCTCGTCATCAAAGGGATGGATGAGGATTTTTCCGCCCTTCTCCAGTTCTTTTGCGTGGTCGAGGGCTTCATCCACACTTGATCCGAAAAAAATGACCTCCCCGCCATAGGAACGGGTGGCCTCCTGCTTCGCAATCGAGGACCCTTCCGGCATCACTATGGTTGAATGAATTCCGAGAAGAGATGAGGCCAAAGCCACGCCCTGGGCATGGTTTCCGGCAGATGCAGCCACGACCCCTTTCTGTCTTTGGGAAGGACTCAGTTGGGCCATCTTATAGTAAGCCCCTCTAATCTTAAAGGAGCCGGCCTTCTGGAGGTTTTCCAGTTTGAGGAAGACTTCCATTCCCGTCAATTTAGAGATCGTATCAGAGTAGACTGTTGGAGTGCGGTGAACGGCTTTTGCAATTCTATTTCGGGCCAGACTGATCTTTTTCCATAGCGCCGTCATCATGATGAAATCCCTTTCTCATGAGTGTAATTCGGGGCATCCCTGAAATAGGATTTTGATCCACCCATACTTCGCAGCCATAGACTCTCTCAACATTTTCTTTCGTGATGACCTCTCGAGGGGTTCCGACTTGATCGATCTTTCCGCCCTTAAGGAGGATGAGCCGGTCACAGAATTCAGAAGCCAGATTCATGTCATGAGAGGCCATGATAATGGTCAATCCCTTCTCATGGTTGAGATCAAGGATCCGTTCGAGGAAATCGATCTGATGATGAATGTCTAACGTGGCCGTGGGTTCGTCGAGGAGGATGACTTCCGGCTCCTGGGCCAAAGCCCTGGCAATAAAGACCCTCTTTCTCTCACCGCCGGAAAGTTCGTCAATAGGCCTTTCAGAAAAGGAAAGGGTGTCGGTCCATTCCAAGGCCTTTCTTGCAATCTCCAGATCCTTCTTGGTTTCAAACATGAGATGGCCCAGGTAAGGGGACCTTCCCATCAAGACGATCTCCATGACGTGAAAAGGGAACAGGGAATGGGTCTCCTGGGGGACTACGGCAACCTTTTTTGCGATCTCTGCCCGATCCATTTGCTGGAGAGGATTCTCTTCGTAGAAAACCTCTCCCCGCTGAGGAACAAGAAGGCGGTAAAGAATTTTTAGAAGAGATGTTTTCCCCGAACCATTGGGTCCAATCACTCCGATAAACTCTCCTTTCTCAACACGAAAGGAGATATCCTGAAGCACCCAGTCCTGATGATAACGGAAGAAGACCGAACGGACCTCAATCATAACGTCCTGACCACCTTTCGCGTTCGAAGGAGATAGATGAAGAAGGGACCCCCAAAGGCGGCGGTGACAACGCCCACGGGTAGTTCAACGGGTGCAAAAAGGGTCCGTGCAATGGTATCGGAGGCAATGAGAAAGGAAGCCCCTAATAATGCAGAGCAGGGCAGAAGGAGGCGGTGGTCAGGTCCAAAGAGCAATCGCACGGAGTGAGGGACAATGAGGCCAACAAAGCCGATCAGTCCGCATACAGATACAGAGGCAGCCGTGATCAAGGAAGCCAGGAAATAGGAGATCCATTTCAATCTCTCGACATGGACCCCCAGTTGCACGGCATTTTCCTCTCCGAGGAGGATAAGGTTCAACTGACGGGAGTGAAGGTAAAGGAGGAAGAAGCCAAGGGAGATATAAGGAGCGGTGATCCAGATGGCCTCGTAATTGGATGAACTGAAATCACCCATCAACCAGAAAATGATAGTCCGAAGTTCCTCCCTCTGAGAGATCGAGATGAAAAACATGATGAGCGCAGAGAGAAAGGAGCTGGTGATGACCCCTGCCAAAAGAAGGGTGTTGGGATGGATCTTCCCTTCCTGTCTTCCAAAATAAAATACGGTGATGATCGTCAGAAGGGCACCCAGAGAGGATGCCAGTGGAATACCCAGAGAGAGGGCACTCAGCCCTGTCAGCATTGCGAT
>DATIGG010000215.1:0-4929 GCA_035454825.1 Thermodesulfobacteriota bacterium
ATGTTCTTTTAGGCACCGATGTGGATCTCCGAAAGATCGCTGGCCGCACTCCAGGTTTTGTGGGAGCTGACCTGGCCAACCTCGTCAATGAAGCCGCCCTGTTGGCCGCACGGAATAATAAAGAAGTGGTAGGGGCGTCGGATTTCGACGAGGCCATAGACCGAGTGGGCGGGGGTCTGCAGAAAAAGAGCCGGGTGATGAATGCGCAGGAGAAAAAAATTGTTGCCTTTCATGAATCCGGACATGCGATTGTGGCCGAATCGGTGGAGCATGCCGACCCGGTCCACAAAATCTCCATTATTCCCCGTGGGATTGCGGCTCTCGGATATACCCAGCAGCAACCCACGGAGGACCGCTACTTAATGACTCGCTCGGAGCTGCTGGACCGGCTCGCGGTTCTCTTGGGAGGCAGGGTAGCGGAGGAGCAGGTCTTCGGAGAGATCTCCACAGGGGCCCAAAACGACTTGCAGCGGGCTACGGACATTGCCCGTTCCATGGTCACCGAATATGGCATGAGTGATCAACTGGGACTGGTGACCTATGAACACGCCCGTCAGCCTATGTTCCTGCCGGAAAGTTTTGCTCCCGCTAAAACCTACAGTGAGACAAAAGCCACCCAGATTGATGAAGAAATCTCCCGGGTGATCGAGAAGGCTCATGAAAGGGTGCGGGGAATCCTGTCCGCTCACCGGAATGTTTTAGATGACTTGGCCCACCTTCTATCCCAGGAGGAAATGGTACAGGGGGAGACTCTTAGAAAGATGCTGGGCAAAACCCCTGCGGAGGTTTTACCGGCGACACAGGAATCGTGAAAGGTTAATCAGTCAGACGAGCCCGCTTATCGGAGTGCCTCCGGATTAGGGCCAGATAGAAGAAGGGTGGCATGGTGAAGTGTTTCGAATTAAGGGCAGAACTAAGGAAGTTAGGGCCCGCCAGTGAAACAATTCAATTAGGAGGTGAACGATGCCAGAAAGATCGTTGGAAACTCTTGATTTTAAGGTACCAAAGCCCAAAACTATCTTAATCTTTGTTGTTCTATTGATTCTTTTCATCGTTTCATGGGGTTCTTTTGCCCTCGTCCCGGCAGGCCACAGAGGGGTTGTCCTATTGTGGGGGAGCGTGGAAAAGAGAATCATGGGGGAAGGGCTCAACTTCAAAGTTCCCATTGCCGAAACAGTCATCAAGGTGGATGTCAAAGTTCAACCCCATCCCTTTAAGGAGATTGATGCCTCTTCAAAAGAATACCAGATGGTAAAAATGACGGGAATGATGAACTTTCACATCGATCCATCTTTTGTCAATGACCTTTACCAGAAAGTGGGGCTCGACTTTGCCGACAAGGTGATCGATCCAGCCTTCAATGACTTTGTCAAGGAGGTCGTGCCAACCTACCCGATCGGGGAGATCCTTCCCAAGAGGGAGGAGATCCGGCAGAGGGCGATGAAAAAATTGGGAGATAACCTGTCGAGATATCACATCATCGTTGATGATATCTACTTTGCCAACATCCGCTTCTCTTCTGGATATGAAGGGGCCATCGAGGCCAAGCAGGTGGCCCAGCAACAGGTGGAGACTCAGAGGCAGGTCTTAGCACAGAGAGAGATTGAAGCCCAACAAAAGGTGGCGACTTCCAAGGGGGAGGCTGAGGCGATCTTAGTCGTTGCCCAGGGACAGGCTAAAGCCAATGATGCCCTGTCCCGCTCCATCAGTCCCATTTTGGTCCAGTATAAGAGCGTTGAGAAGTGGAACGGGATCTTACCGCAGGTCTCTGGAGGAGCCATCCCCTTCATCGACTTGGGCAAGATGGGCGGCTTGTCGGGGGGAACGGAAGGAAGCAAAAGATAAGCCAAAAAGACAGTATCATTAACTGCTATTATAACATTTATTCCCAGAATAGCTGCTCTGTTCCGCTATTAATTTTCAACAAGTTATATATTGTCCCCTAACATAAGAAGGAGGCCTCAATTTTGACGGTGCCCATCAAGACTGTTCGGGACCCTGCTCCATTTGATGGGCTGTCTTCGAGGAAACGGCTTCGCACAAAAGCACGGTTTTAGAGATTTAAGGGGTGTAAAAATCCATTGAAGGATCGCGTGAAGTTAAGCTTTTTTGGAGAAAAAAATCATGGAACAAAAAGATCGTCTAAACGCCCTTGAAGTAGCCCTCAATAATGAAATGAAAGAGAGGGCATTTTACTTGAAACATACTCAAAGGACTAAAAAACCTATTGGCAAGGCCATGTTCCAGCAAATCGCAAATGAGGAACTTGAGCATTATGAACGTTTAAAACAACTCCACCAAAGATGGGAAAGAAATGAAAAATGGCCTGAAACGATCCCCCTCAAAGTAGAAGATACTCTCGTCAGAGACGTTCTCAAAGATCTGATCAAGAAGGTTGATCAAATAATCGAAGAAGACGCCGATGACCTGGAGGCTGTCCGGACAGCCATCGATTTTGAGGCCAAAGGGGTAACATATTATGCCGAACTAAGAGATTCGGTCTCTGATCCCAAAGAGAAAGCTTTTTTTGACCTCTTATCCAGACTTGAAAATGAGCACTATCTCTCCCTTAAAGATACGGAGGAATATTTCATTGATTCCGCTTCGTGGTATCGAAAGTTAGAACACCACGGCTTTGATGGGGAATAATGGTGTTTCCTCTCAAGAGGGGCAGAGAAAATGGACGAGAAAGGAGATCCATATGGAGGCCAAAGGCCTCTCATCTGAAAGACTCTCTCCCTGGTGGAGGAGATCGGTCCTTCTGATCATGGTTTTTGGGTTCGCTGTCCTCATTTGGATGGCTGTCAGCACCCATCTGGACGCCCCCCCCATTCCGGAAAAGGTAGTCCGACGATCAGGGGAATCGATCTTTAGCCGCGAGGATATTCTCGAAGGACAGCAGGTCTTTCTGAAGTATGGATTGATGGAAAATGGATCGATCTGGGGACATGGGGGTTACCTTGGCCCTGATTTCTCTACCGAGTACCTCCACACCCTCAGTCTCGATGCAAGAGAAACACTGGCAAAACAGAATTTCAACCGGAGTTTCAACGAACTCAACCCGGTTGAGCAGGGGGCTTTGACTATCGAAGTCCAGCGTCTCCTCAAGCAGAATCGCTATGATCCCAGGACAAAGATATTAACCTTTACCGACGCTGAGAGCCTCTCCTACCAACATCAGATAGCGAAATGGCAAGACTATTTTACTCAAGCCACCGTAAACCGGGGGCTTCTGGTAAAACATATCAAGGATGAAAAGGAACTTCAGCAGCTCACTGCCTTTTTTGCATGGACAGCCTGGGCCTCCGTAACGAATCGTCCCGGCAAATCCCACTCCTATACCAATAACTTCCCTTACGATCCAACGGTAGGAAATCTTCCCACAACCGATGCCATCCTCTGGAGCGCCTTAAGCCTCATCACCCTCCTTTCAGGAACGGCCATTGTCCTGTTTTCCTTCGGTAGGTTTAACTTTCTGGGATGGAAGGGAAAAGGTGAACACATCCACCCCGAAATGCTCCCCGGGATAACCACCGAAAGCCAGAGAGCCACGATCAAGTATTTCGTCATTGTTGCCTTGCTCTTTTTAGCTCAGGCGCTGGTGGGAGGGGCCACCGCACATTACCGTGCCGAGCCTGGAAGCTTTTATGGGATCGATTTCTCCAGTTTCTTTCCGAGTAACCTCTTTCGCACCTGGCATCTCCAGTTGGCCATTTTCTGGATTGCAACAGCCTATGTGGCTGGCGGGCTATTTCTCTCAGTGGCCTTAGGTGG
Organism: Thermodesulfobacteriota bacterium; assembly: GCA_035454825.1. Lineage (GTDB taxonomy): Bacteria > Desulfobacterota > BSN033 > BSN033 > UBA1163 > DATIGG01. The sequence continues at coordinate 3,775 of DATIGG010000215.1, forward strand.
CAAGGAACCCGAAGGTCAGGTTAAGGGCGTCCATCTCCTCTTTTTTGCCCTGGTGATTGTGGTCGCCGGAAGTCTGTTGGGTGAAATGCTCGGCGTCTTTCAACTTCTTGGAAAGCTCTGGTTCTGGTTCGGCCACCAGGGTTGGGAATATCTTGACCTAGGACGGGGCTGGCAGGTTCTTCTTGCGGGTGGACTGGTCTTCTGGCTCTTCTTGGTGATCCGAGGAATCGGGCCGGCAAGAAAGGACCCGAAAGAACGGGAGATCTCCCACCTTTTCCTCTTTGCTGCCCTTGCCATCCCTTTGTTTTATCTTCCTGCCATGTTCTTTGGCAGCACCACTCACTTTTCTGTGGTGGACACCTGGCGCTTCTGGATCATCCACCTCTGGGTGGAAGGTTTCTTTGAGATCTTCGTCACGGTCATGGTTGCTGTTCTCTTTTACAAACTCGGGATGGTATCGAAGCTGACCGCCCTGAGGGTCATTTATCTCGACGCCATCCTTTTTCTTGGGGCAGGAGTCATCGGAACTGCTCATCACTGGTATTGGACCGGACAATCGAACATCACGATGGCCCTTGCAGCGGCCTTCTCCGCCATGGAGGTTGTCCCCCTCACCCTTCTGACACTGGATGCTTGGGACTTCATCAAGCTCTCCAGCGGAAAATGCGATATCTGTGGAAAAGAGATTTCGACCCCTCACAAATGGACCTTCTATTTCATGATGTCCGTCGGTTTCTGGAATTTTGTGGGCGCTGGGATATTCGGTTTTCTCATCAATCTGCCCATCGTAAGCTATTTTGAAGTGGGAACCCTTCTGACAACAAACCACGGGCATGCTGCCATGATGGGAGTCTTTGGAATGTTCGCCATTTCGTTCATGGTCTTTTCGCTCCGCCAAGTCTTAACGGACGAGGAGTGGCTTTCTGTGGAGACATATGTCCGTCTCTCCTTCTGGGGACTCAATATCGGTTTGGCCCTCATGGTCCTTTCGAATCTTTTCCCAGGAGGGATCCTCCAGCTTCTCGATGTGTTAAAGAATGGTTATTGGCATGCCCGGGGGCCCGAATATCTGAACAGTCGCACTTCCATCATGATCGAATGGCTCCGTCTGCCGGGAGATGCCATCTTCATCCTTTTTGGGGCTGTTCCCCTATT
>DATIGG010000216.1:0-3882 GCA_035454825.1 Thermodesulfobacteriota bacterium
ACGCCTCATGAATTTTGTGGCAGGAGACAATAGGGCCACGGCCATGAGTGTGTTTGGCATCGGGGGCACCCTGGGCATTGCCCTGGGACCGATTTTCATCACCTCGTTTCTCATACGGTTCGGGATGGAGGGAACCCTCGCGCTCGCCTTTCCGGTAACGGTGACGGCGATCCTGCTGGTCAGTAAATTCGCTCTCCTCTCTTCCTTTTCCACCCAATCGAGTCGCACGATGTCAAAGATTTCGTCCCAGCCTGATGAGTGGCATCCCTTTTTGCGTCTGACCGGTGGGGTCATCTGCCGTTCCATCATCTTCTTCGCTTTCAATACCTTTATCCCGCTTTACTGGATCGCTGTGCACAAGCAGTCCAAGGCTGCGGCAGGCGTTGCTCTGACGATCCTGTTGTCTGCGGGGGTAGTGGGACAGTTCTTGGGTGGAAGGCTCGCAGATCGATATGGGGACCGTACGGTGATCAAACTGGGCTTTATCTGGCTGATCCTGGCTCTTTCCCTGTTTGCCCTTGGGCCTGATGTAACGGTCTCCACACTCCTGCTGATTCCGATCGGGATCGGGGTGTCGATGCCATACAGTCCAATGGTTGTACTGGGACAGAAGTATTTGCCTTCCCGTGTAGCGCTCTCTTCAGGAATTACCCTTGGACTAACGGTCAGTGCCGGGGGGATGATCGTTCCTCTTCTCGGGAGGCTTGCTGACGGCTATGGACTTGGAATCATCTTCTGGGTTATTGCGGGAGTGCCTATTCTGGCCCTCATCTTGACCTTTTCCCTTCCTCTTCCGCAAACCGACAGGAAGCACGAAGCCTCTTTTTAGGTCACTCAAATCCAATAAAACCGCCTTCCGAAGCCTTGAAGAAGGGTTTACCCATTGGCCATTTCTGCCACTAATGGGTCGATTTCAACAGATTATTCTTTGATTGTTCTTCCAGTATCAGTTGAGCAACCCAACGGGTTGCCTTTCCGACAACCTTCGGACATTTGTCGTCATGTCCCCCCAATCTTTCCTTCTCTCTTCTGTCTTCGGGGTTCCATTTGTCAAAGGACCGCCCAAATATTCTTGTTTCGATATCGTTGCAGATTGTGCTGCCATACTCTTCATCAAACTTTGCACTGAGCTTCTTAATGAGTGTTCCTAACTTAAGTCCAATTTCCTCCCGCCGCCGGGCGCGCACCTCGGCATCCGGATGTTTCATCGTTTCGTGATCGCGGCCGTACAACAGTCCGAGAGCCATCACACCACCAAGCATTGCTCCACATACCGACCCTGTTCTGCCTATTCCACCCGCAAACCCGGTAGAAGCCTTGAGAGCATCGTCACCCGTTAGACCAAACATCTCCTGAATCGTTAATAGAGTGCATTGGCCGCAGTTATGAAATTCTTTCTCATATTTGTACGCTCTCTTTTCAACCTCCTCCAACAGTTCCTTCTCCGACCTCATTGTTTCGACCTTCATTTCGCCTCCTGTCATTTATTGATGAGACTATCTTTCTCAAAAGTATTATCGGTTCGACCCGATTCTCCAACCCTGTTCAATCGCCTTTCCTACCAAAAGACACCCTTATTCTTAAAGGGTTGCAATTAGATTTGCAAGTTCGATTCCTTCTGCCCCCTCCCCGATGAGGAGTAAACAATTTGGTTATTTCCTCTTGACAAATTATGAGCATATGCTTATAATTGACAATAAAGCTCGAAAGGAATTTCTAATGGCAAGGCCGAGACAGTGCAGGCGGGTGGGTGCCATGCCTGAGAGCAACTACTTCAAACCGAGGGGTATTCCGCTCTCTATGTTGGAGGAAGTTGTTTTGACGGTTGACGAGTTTGAGGCGATCAGGCTTGCTGATCTTGAGGGCTTATACCAGGAGCAGGCAGCAGAAAAGATGAACATCTCCCGTCAAACCTTTGGGAGGATTATCGAATCGGCACATAAAAAAGTGGCAGATGCGTTAGTTGGAGGCAAAGCATTGAAGATTGAAGGAGGTGAGTTTGAAATGGCTTCGATGAGAAAATTCAGGTGTTATGACTGCCAGCACTCCTGGGAGCTCGCTTACGGAACAGGTAGACCGGGGAACTGTCCTTCCTGCAAGAGTGACAACATTCGAAGATCAGAGGAAGACAGAGGACACAATGCTGAGGTTGGTAGAAGACAAGGCAGGTGTTGCGGTGGGCCTCGAGGAAAACAATAGAGGAACGAATCGGAGAAGGAGGGAAACGGCGAAAGAGAAGAAGCAATCAGTGATCAGTTACTACTAATCAGTTGACCAAACAGACAAGCAAGGTAGGAAGGGTAGGCAGTAGCCAGAAAAAAAGAAGAGAAGTAATCGGTGTAATCTCGTTGTTCAAATCTGCGTAATCATGCGAAGCAAGAAAGGAGAAACTCATGAAGGTAGGTTTTGCAGTTCAGGGTAGTGAAGGAATTGAGAGCAGGGTTTATGACCATTTTGGTTCGGCGCCGGCATTTATCATTGTTGACACTGATGGAAAAGATGTCCAGACAGTGAGTAACAGGGATTTGCACCATGTTCACGGTGCCTGTAATCCAATCATGGCCTTGGACGGAAAGAGTGTGGACGCGATGGTAGTGGGAGGGATAGGTGCAGGTGCATTGGCGAAGTTAAATGCAATCGGGATAAAAGTTTACGGAGCTGGGGCTCCCACTGTAAAGGAAAACCTTACCCTACTGAGTGAAAACAGGCTTCAAGAACTTTCCGTATATAATTCCTGTCGGGCTCATCAGGGAGGATGCGGACATTAATTTTGAACGCAGACCTGTCGGTAGTCCGTTCATGGTTCGATCCAGCGTTTCGCGGGACTCACCCTGAATGGGCATAGGCACGTTACTAATTACTGAGCCGTTCGTCCTGAGCCGTTCGTCCTGAGCCTGTCGAAGGACGGACGGCGAATTACCAAAAAGTCTCCCGAGGGATGAGGGGGACAAGATGCTAATGGAAACAGAACGGGGACAATATGAAAGTCGTGATCATTGGCGGAGTGGCAACCGGGCCTAAAGCCGCTGCTCGATTGAGGCGGTTGAACCCGGAAGCAGAAATTACCATTGTTGAACGAGGGAAAATTCTCTCCTATGCGGGGTGCGGAATGCCGTACTATGTGAGCGGGGATATTGCCGATTATCGAAGCCTCAACTCTACCCCGTCAGGTACACCCCGTGATTCAGTCTTTTTCCGCAACGTCAAGGACATCAACGTGCTTGATCGCACCCTGGCACGATCCATCGACCGGAAGAGGAAGACGGTGGATGTCGTTCACGTCGAAACCGGGGAGTCCCGCATTCTACCTTATGACAAACTGGTTCTGGCGACCGGAGGACAACCGATCGACCTCCCGATCGAGGGGGTCGGCCTCAATGGCGTGTTTCGGTTGTGGCAGCCCGAGGACGCCCTTGCCATGAGCCAAGTGATTGCAGCTAAAGGGGCAAAGACCGCAGTCATTATTGGCGGTGGCCTGATAGGTGTCGAGATGACAGAGGCCCTCACCAAGAGAGGCCTCGATGTGACCGTTGTGGAGATGATGCCTCATATCCTGCCGGGATTACTGGATGAAGAGGTTGCTGCCTATTTGACACGATATATTCGTTCCCAAGGTGTGGATATCCTCACCGGGAGTCGAGTTAAACAGATCGTCGGCGATGATCGAGGCAATGTGACAAAAGTGATTGTGTCTGATACGGGGGCTCCCGCAGATATGGTACTGATTGCCGCAGGGGTGCGACCTCATTCAAAGTTAGCTCAAGAGATTGGACTAAAGATTGGCAAAACGGGAGGTATTGTCGTCAATGAATACCTCCAGACCAGTGATCCAGACATTTATGCGGGCGGTGACTGCATAGAGAACACGCACCTTATCACAGG
>DATIGG010000217.1:0-3169 GCA_035454825.1 Thermodesulfobacteriota bacterium
GGTAATTTTTGTCAGCTTCTTCATGTATGTTTCACCTTTAGGGAAGGGTCAGAATGACTATCCTTTCTTGTTCACCGATCTATTTGTATTCATTAATGGGTCAGTCTGGCTATTTTCTCCTTTGGGGTTTTCTCCCTATTAGCATACCCCTCTTGATCTTAATGCCGATGGTGTTCCCTCCACTCATGCCCGTGACGATAGGGATATCCGTAATACCTGTAACCATAATCGTAATGGGGGTAATCATAAAGACCATACCCGCCGTAATACCTATAGCCGTTATCATAATAGGGGTAATCATAATAACCATATCCGCTATAATACCCCGCACAACCTGTCAACATCAGACCTATCAAAAGCACTGTCCCCAAAATATATATAGTTTTTTTATCCATTTGAATCACCTCTTTAACCAAAATCTAATTATTGAACTCCTGAGATTCAAGCTCAAGAAAACCTTATAGGAGGGTTTTGGAAAGGCGGGTTGAGTATAACGGCAGAAAGTGATGGGCTTACATGACAATTCTCAATTTCCAGACCTATTCTTTTCCATCAACCCTTTGTCCGATTCTTTAAGATCACCTCATCGACGATCTCTCCACAGGAGATGCATCTCCAGCCAGAGAAATCTTCGGCCTCCTCACTGACAAATCTCTCATAAATCATAACGCTACCGCATCGACTGCATTTCATAATGTCCTCCGTAAGTCCTTATCTCTCGAACGATCTCAGACTGCTGTAAAAATTTTTGTTGTTTAGGGTTGATCCTTATTTTCTTTGGTTTCCCTGCTCTTTTCTGGGTCACGACCTCATCCTTTCTTGATCACTTTAGCTATTAAGCCGTGAAGCCTCCCATGAGAGAGCCATTTGAATGAAAAAAATAATCCTTGACAAAGTTGAACCTCATAAAGTATCTTAACCTTCACGTTTCAGAAAAATAAAAAAGGGATCAGTTAGAGGAGGGCTTTAACTGATCCCCAAGAAGCCAGCACATTGAATGGGGGTGAAACAGGGAGGTGATATGGTTTGATGTACTGGCTTCTTCTGAAGTCAGCTTTGGAGTGACCTTTCGTCACCCTTTATTCATCATCCCTATCGCTTCGCATGGTATGCTCTAGCAAAACGTTACCACATTTATGTTAGAAGAAGATTAGAAATGGGTTAAAGTTTTTTAATCTCACCTGATCATGGCCACGGATTATCTGTCCCGCTTTTTCCCTTAAAAAGGCAACCCCCTTCATAATCTTATTGATTTTTTCGTCTAAGCTGGTAGACTCTTAAGTGAGCGACGACCCTTTGAGCCAATAACCTCTGCCCAACGATGGTACAGGGGGAGCATATTGAATTCAGAGTTTGAGTTGGCCAAAACGATGTAATCCGACAGTGAATGGAATAATCCCAATGATAGGAGGAACAGGATGAAATTCCTTATGTCTCTCGCTGTAGTCCTTCTCTTATATTTGCCAAATGCCTGGGCTGACTGCAAATCGGATTGCCAGGATGAGTATCAATCAGAGGTAAATTTGTGCAAAGAGCAGTACGAAGATCCAGATGACGCCGACGACCTTCAAATGTGTCTTGATGACGCAAGGAGCGAATACGAATCGTGCATCGCTGAATGTGACGATTCAATTCAAACCTGACAACTATTCTATCTGAAGATGAGAAGAAATAGATGGCAGGAGAACAGATCAGGGTAACTTCTTATTCGAGTTATCGGGGAGAGCAAACCCCAAGGGAATTCATCCTTCATGGGGAGAAGGTGGAAGTAATAGAAATTCTGAGTGCATGGATTGAGCAAGAGACTGGTTACAAAGCAATAAAGAGGTGCTTTAAGGTAAAAGGGAGTGACGGATCAATTCATAAGATTCATTATGACGAGGACAAAAAGGAATGGTTTTACGAAATAGAACCAAGGGAGTAAGAACCTGTCGATGAGCAACCTCTCAGGTTCCTGCAAACACGGACTTAAAGCGAGACCTTCGATGGAGGCATGTGACCAATGGGGCGCCCATAAATTCATAAATATCTACTTATCCAAGAGCGTCAATCCGCTTGTTCCGGCCCTTCGCCCTTCCTTTATCCCCTCCCTCACGAATTCCTGATGTCGTCTCAGCGCAATCCCTGCCTCATCCCCAAACCGACTCAACACCCTATCTACGTTCTGCCAGGAGATTCCTCTTTTCCAAGAACGATAAGGTGACCTGCATAAGGATAGGAGTCCAGGCCAGCCAGGTCTGAAACGATTTTGGGTCGTAATCAAGACTTGAAGAAGTGATTTTAGTTTTCTCTTCAGGGTCTTTCCTCAGAAACCGCTTTTTTGTTTGACAATGTCATGCAATTGTCATACACTAATCGCATGTTCTTGTTCGATGCATCCACTCTAATCCTGCTAGCGAAGATAGAAATGCTCAGCTTTTTTCTTAATAATTGGACCAGGAAAGTGGCGATTCCCGAAAAAGTCAAGGAAGAGGTGCTTGCGGGTTCAGGTTCCGATCGTCCCCTGATAGCCAAACTGATTCAAGATGGACGAATTAATGTCTTAAGAGTAAAAGACAGGAAACTTTTACGAAGGCTCATGGAGGATTTCAATATTGATGAAGGAGAGGCGGAGACGTTAATGCTTGCGATCCAGGAAAAAGCGTCTCGTGTCGCTACAGATGATAAGAATGCGATCAATGCATGCAAGATCCTGAATTTGGAGTTCACAACGGCTATTGGCATCTTGGTCCGGGCTTGTGAGAAGGGTTTGATCCAGCCCGTTGAGGCCTTTGTCAAGTTACAGAAACTCCAATCCTTTGCAAGATATAACGAGACAATTATAGAGACTGCAAGAAATCAAATAGGAGGTGCTGTTAAGAATGGCAAAAAAGACGATAAGCATCCGAATGGATGATGAGGATTATCGCTTCCTGTCCGTTCTGGCCAAAGAAGAACGGGAAGATGTCTCCAAGAAGGTAAGAGAGCTCGTCGATCTTGGCAGGGTGATGCTTGCCATAGAAAAATACAAGAAATCAGAAGCCTCTATCGAAAGAGCTGCTCGAATAGCTGGAGCCTCCGTCTCAAAGATGATAGATATACTTCATGAGCACAACGTTGAAATGAATCTACAGCACGAAGATTATCTGAAAGGATTGGACTCTCTCCGGAAGACCTGGCGAACCCCGCC
>DATIGG010000218.1:0-7948 GCA_035454825.1 Thermodesulfobacteriota bacterium
AAAATAGAGTCTTAATGTTTACGATATTAAAGGGTAGTCTTTTCTTCAAAACATGCCTCTGGCAGAGTCGAAAAATCCAGCCCCTCATAAAACCTTTCGATCTTCACTGAGAGTTCCTTAATCCTTCTTAAGAGAGGCTCCGGAAGATACAGGGTTGTCCGGGCGACCCCATCTTCATAAAGATTATGCTGCAAATAGGAAGGAGTTTCCTCGCCAAACCATATCTCTGCTTCCCAGGATTTTTGATTAAAGAACTCTGTCTTAAAATCTCTATCTGAAAGTCCGAAATATTTACTCGCAGAAACAAAGCCAAGAAACCCATGATTCGAATAAGATCGAGTAGAGAAATTGGCATACATACACATGAACTCCCCACCAAAGGCGACAGACCGGATAGAGAAAGTGTATCCATCGACTTTAGATTCGATATATTCCTGAAGAAGACACGGGTGCCCTTCTGAATTTAAGGTCGATAATGCAGAAGAATCCTTAATGACCTTGAAATTTCTTCCCCCCCTTCCGAGACGGCGTTTAAGAACCAGTCTCCCTTTCCTCTTCAGAAATTGTTCTGCTTCTTCGTGATTCTGAGAGTCAAAAACCATCGTTTCTGGCATCGGAGCAACTGATTTAATCAGTTGGTACTGTATCCATTTATCTTCAAGCCTCAAACCTGGATGTAACGTGCCTGGCATGGGACCTTTTCCATCCATCCAGATCTTGAAAGGTTTCAGGCTTTGGATATGGGGGAGAAAAGAGAGGTAATCCCTGAATGATCTTTCATAAACCCGATGGGAGGTCTCTTCGATTCGATCGAAAATATCCGAGGGCCTTCCGAAATGAACAAGATGCGTGAGATGGTATTCCTGTGCCCCGCCTGGAAGTCCGACGTTGACCTCTACGACATAGGGTTCCTGTGACGGAGTGATGAGAAAATCGATTCCGAGATACATGGCAATAAGAATCCCCCTCCAAACTCCGGGTAAGGAGATCAGAGGGGGATGATTCGTTGATTAATCTTTCATACAACCTTCAGGTTTATCTGAACAGGCCTTCGAGCCTGTTATTTCCCTTTCAGTCTATATCCGGTCAGAAAGGAGCTCCCTCCCTTCCTGAGAGGGAGCCCGAAATAGACTTTAGCAGGATGCTTTGCACTTGCAGGTTGTGGAGAGTCTCTTCTCAACTTTCCTAATGGTCATCGCATTCACCTCCTTTCAACACCCCTCGGGCATAACATTGAAAAAGATCCGGCTGAAAAATATCCCCTTGGAGCCTGGCCCTGAAACGACATCCGCCCCTGCATTTCTCCATCTCGGGGCAGCTACACGTAAGCTCTCCCAATTGGATTCGAGGGATCCTCTGCCAGCAAGCCCTGAGCCCTTCATCTACTGACCCAACCGGCTCCTGAGCGAAGAGCCCACACTTCGCAGCATCACCGTTTGGAAGTATAGCACAAAGATGGGATCCACAGGTAGCATTTTTTTCTGAACTCTGAAGTCCTCCTCCATAGCCATATTCCAGAAAAGGCCCTGCCTCGAAAGGTGAAACCCAAAGGTCTTTATTTTCTTCCATTCTCCCTGCGATACAGGGGATATCCACATTCCACTCTTCAATATTTTTGGATCGGATTAAAGAGGCCAACTCGTCGAACTCTCTCAAGTTTTTCCGATGAATCATCGTTGCGATTGAAACCCGTATATTGGCTTCCTGAAGATGGTCGATCGCCTGCAGAGCCCTCTCAAAGGTTTCTTCTCCTCGTATTGATTCATGACCCGCCTTCATTCCGTCCAGGCTGACCTGAACCTCATGGACACGAAGTCTTTTTGCAGTCTCTTTAGTAATCAACGTGCCGTTCGAAAGCAAGATGGATCGAAACGCGTGCTCTCTCAGATTCTCATGGATCTCCCAGAAACGGGGATGGAGCAGGGGTTCTCCCCCCGACAGAAGAAGCCTCAAACCTTGAATTTCTTCAAATTCATTTAATACCTTGAAGATTCTATTGATAGAAAGATCTTGACGGAAACCGTCTCCAACATAGCAGTGGCGGCAGTGAAGATTGCAGCGATCAGTGATCTGGAGTTCGAGGTAACGGAGAGAAGGAATGGGGGAAGGATGAGAAATTCCGTTGCTCTTGATTGGAGTGTCTGAGAGGACAATAAGATTCTCAGAGAGACAGTATTGAATGAACTCCTCGTCTTCCTTTCTTACAGAAACACGTTCACCCTGAGTGCATTTGAGGAGGAATTGATAAGCCTCCTCTCCCAGCTCATAGAGCGCATCATTTTCAATGTTATACAGGGAGGGTTCCTCGAGCCTCTTGAGGGCACAGTGGGAGGCAATCGCGAAGAACTTATTTTCGTAAGACATCTTCAATCTCGGCTGGAGTAATGGCACCTCTCTCGAGGAGACCTTTCAAGATCTTATAGGCGCCACACTCCAGGTCCTTATCGGATTCTTTATAGAACTCGCAATGTTTACAGATAAGATTAATGAGAGATTCTTTATCCAGAGCCATTATAAGACCTCCAACTTCATGTATAATTCGTAGATGGTTCTATTTCAAGCCAATTAATCCTTTGGACAATTTGGGTTAAAGCGATTAAAATTATTTGTGATGAATAAGCCCAGCCTCCGAGCTTTCTTCACAAATCTTAGAATCAAAATTCCTCGGCCCAAAAAAGCGTTGTTTTTTCTCAGAAACAATTGGATCAAAATGAGACACCTTCAATCCTGCTGTGGCCATCCTGGAGAACCAGGGTGTTGACAGACAGAAGAGGAAAAGCCTCGGTGAGGCCAAAAGGCTATGAATCGGTACAAGAAATGGTCTGAGCGCGAATATAGTAAGGCTCAACGAATGATGGGTGTTATTTTTGGAGGGATTGTATTCTGGATCATCATTCCCTTTTTCATTGTGGTCGGCTCCGCTTTTGTGGATCCATGGCTTTCTCTTCCAGGGTTTTATCATAGGTGGATCAACCCCATAATCGCTCTGGTCTTGATGGTTGCTGGCTGGCTTTTTGCGAATTGGACAGTGAAGGTCCAGTTTTCATTTGGGAAAGGGACTCCTATTCCCCTGATGGCTACTCAAAAACTGGTTGTCAAAAGGCCCTATACCTACTGCCGAAACCCGATGACCCTGGGAACAACAGCTTTTTATATTGGCATCGCCATTTGGGTGGGTTCCCTTTCCGCTCTCGGCCTGTCCTTAATCTATCCGGTTGTCATCCTAATCTATATCAAATTGATCGAAGAAAAGGAATTAGAGCAGCGTTTCGGTCTTGAATATCTGGAGTATAAGCGGAGAACCCCATTCCTGATACCCCATTTTCTATCCCTTCCATTGTTCCCCTGAAGCTCATGAATCATTATGTGCGCAAATACATCAGTCCTATCTCGTTGAGCGTTATCAAGCAGCAACGTGTGAAACCAGCGAAGACTGCCATGAAATTGGATCTTTAGGCCCTTCCCTCCTTTATGAAAGAAGATATGGGGGAGATCGTAACCCCTCAGAAGTTATGGTCCGAGATCTATCTGAAGGACCGGAGTGGTCTCTCCGGAGAAAACTTGAACCTGCCTGCCGGTAGGCAGGGCGGCACCTTTGGACAAGCAAAATAATCAGTGCAAAATGTTCAATGATCAATTGGCAATTAGCACTAAGAGCCAGAACTGAATTTGATTCTGTAAATCATTGATAATTGGTCAATGCTAATTGATCATTGTCCAACGAGATTCTTAAAAAGGTCTCTTCAACAGCATCCCTCGATTGACCTGCCTCCAATGACCCGCTTCTCAAGGTTTCGGAGGGGAGACTACCCCGGTCCAATCGAACCTGAGACTGAGGATTACGGGAGATCGCTCTTTCTATGCTGAGGCGTTCTGCCCTACGTATACAAGGAAAAATCCGTATCAACCCGGGTGATCAACTCAATGAAGGCGGGCTGTCCCTCAGCCACGATCTCTAAACCTCTTTTTATAGCCGGAACGACGTCAGCGGGTCTTTCAATTCTTTCTGCATAGAAACCGAGGGCTTTAGCCACACCGGTGTAATCGCCACCCACACGGTCAATGGAGTAGCGCTCAGTGGCAATAGGTAGCATCTTCTCGTAGCCGCCAAATTTGGAGTTATTGAGAACCACAGTCAGTATCGGAATCTTTTCTCTAACAGCCGTCTCGAAGTCAAGTCCGGCCATGCCTACGCTGGCATCACCCATCAGGTTGATAAGCATCTTGGTCGGATTGGCCAGTTTGGCTCCAAGGGCAAAGCCAAGAGAGCCACCCAGCGTTGTTGTCTTGCCCCAGCCGATATAGCCGCCGGGTGTCGTCACTTCATAGAAGGGGATGAGCTGGTCGCGGGGCCCGCCAGATTCATGGGTGATGATTGTCTTCGCCTTGTCCACTGTCTGGTTCAGTTCCCAAATTACCCGATAAGGGTTGATCGGGACTTCCTCGGAAGTGAGTTTGGGCATCCATTCCCTAAGCCACTCCTCTTTTACTGCCGAAATCTCCTTCACCACCGCAGTGCTATTCGCCTTGCTGAGACCGGTCTGCAGCTTTACCTCATCGATCAGTTGTCTGAGAACGTGTTTGGCGTCTCCAATCACGGCTTCAGCGACAGGGTAGTCCTTTGCGATGTCAATCTCGTCTATCGTCGACTGAATGAGGATTTTGCCTTCAGGGAGATTCGTGGTAAAGAGTTCCTTAGTGCAGCTTGAACCGATAGCAAAAATAATATCAGCCTTCTTAAGAAAGTGCATGACCATCTTGGTGCGAGTCCTGCCGCCTGTGCCCAGAGATAACGGGTGGTTTTCAGAGAAGGCGCTTTTACCTTGCATGGTGGTGAATACGGGAATCTGAAGCAGCTCTGCAAACTCCCGAAGTTCGTCCCAGGCGTTCGCATAGAGGATGCCGTTGCCGGCCCGGATCACTGGGTTCTTGGCAGCTATCAGGGCAGTCGCCACTCGCTTAATGTCAGCCGGGTCACCCGCTGATCTCCAGCCTTTGACCGGGCTATACTGAAAGAGCCTGTCATCGAACTGCTCTGAAGCAACATCCGAGGGAATCTCAAGCATCACCGGGCCAGGGCGACCGGTTCTAAGGGAGACAAAGGCACGGCGCATCAAGGTTGGTATTTGGTCGGCAAAATGGGCCATGTCCAACCACTTCGTCACGGCCCGATAATTGTTCAGAGCGACAAACTGCGGTCGCCTCAATTCACGTCGGTCGTATCCGGAGGGGAGCAGCAGAATCGGCACAGAATCAGAAAAAGCCTGGGCCACACCGGCAAACTGGTTTTCACTGCCAGCGCCGACTTGGACGAGGCAGACGCCATTGAAGCGGCCAAACGAAGCACGTGTGAAGCCGTCAGCAATGCCCACAGCAACCCGTTCTGTCCTCGGCATAACCGGCCTGATGCCCTCGGCAGCTACGGCATCAATGATCGGGTTGAAGGGAAAACACGTAACAAAATGAACACTCTCAATCCTAAGAATCTTAGCGATCGCTTGCTTACCGTCCATGATGGGGTACCTCCCTCTCTCAAGTCAAGGGAAACCGCAATTTAGAGATACTATATACCCTTCAGATTGATCAGGTCAAGCATTCTCCAATTTAAGCTCCACTGCCATTCAGACACTGGACTTCAACCATTAGACATCAGACCTTTTTGAGTGGAAAATTAGCCGTTGCCTCTCCCGATTTTTTTTTCAGTCTAATGTCTGAGGTCTATAGTCTTACTGTCTGAATCACAGTAAGTTCCAATTAATCATTGAAGTATCTCGCTAAAACTGGTAGAGTATAGACAGAATGTCAAAAAGATGAATTCGAAGAGTGGCCTGGGGACGTAAAAGGCTGATACTGAATTAGCCGTATGACATGGAGGGAAGGAATTCCATATCGATGAGTCTTCCATGAGTGAATCGAAGAGATTCCAACATCCGGCTTAAAAGATTTAGGTCCGAAGGAGAACGGCGAATGTCGAGAATCATGTGTCCAAAGTGCAATGAATTACTGGATGAGGTTATCAGGGTGATCCGGGTTCGATGTCGTTTTAATGAAGAAGAGGATGATTACTTGATGAAAACAGACGAAGGGTTCGTTGATCTCTGTCCTAAATGCAGTGGAGAACTCGAGATCCCTTGACCATGGATTCTCATTCAAGGGCTTTTGTGTCGTTTCGGCCAGATTAGGGGGGTGTGCCATGAATATGATTACGGAGATAAGAGAGAACCTCGGCATGGAGATCAGGCCGAACTCTCTGGGGTCAGAGTATCTTGAGGCAGTGGTCAGGAGGGATGATATTGAAAAGCTTAGGTCCTTGTTAACAAACCATTTGGGCCCTGCAGCCAAGGAACCTGGAAAGGAGGCAAATTTTCCCACAAAAATCCGGACACTGGTTGATTCCATGGGCGGTCTCCGAATTAAACAGTCCTTCTTCTTCAAGCAGCAGGATGATCATACGGTTGTGTATGCCGCCCTCTGGCCTTGGGAATCCAACCCCGAGAAGATAACCTTAAAGGCCGGTGTAGGTTTGGTGTAGGTTTCGCCACCGGGAAAGGGAGGCCCTTGTCCCATGGTTCGAAGGTGCTCGCGACAATGGGAGAGGGTGACCTTGGGGTATATTAGAGAAAGCTTTTTTACTGCGGCAAAACACGTATATGAGTCCCTACCACATTCGTTGATTGTGTTTTGCCATCTCTCATATAAACGATATAACTTTCCAATGCATAGGGCCCGGGGTTTCTGGGACGGAGATGTACCTTGATTGTTCCAGGTGCCCCGTAAGTTACGTTCGTTACTTTGGAACAATACGGACCTTGCCCTGACCAGAAAAAGCAGGCTGTAACAATTTCCGGGGTACCATCTGCTTCAAAACCGATGTTCACCACGAAGGGCAGTCTCTCTCTGAGGTCTTCCTTTTGCGGAACATCCATCTTCAATAATCTTAGCTCACCTGAAGCAAGAGGCTCTGTCGGCACTGTGGCACAAGAAGAAACGATCAGCAAAACAGCTCCAACCATCAAAGCAGGTATCGTTGGGGACTTCATCAACACAAGGCTCCTATAACGTCCTTCTTCCATTTTTCCTTTCGCCTCCGCTTTCCTAAAAGTTTACCAAATTTTCATAAAAAATCAACAACAATGAGAATGGAAAAAAATGCTTGACAAAAAATTTTCAAAATGATATGTAGCAAACATCAAAATTATTGTAGTAAATTCAACATAGTTGACAAGGGTCGCAACGTTAGGATGGGTGGGCCGGCAAGATCATCACGGCGTTGGTCAAAAACCTGTTAAAGGAGGCGAAGATGGATCCGAAAGAAGCAAAGGCTTTCCTGGAGGAGCATCGGGTTGATAATGTCCGGGTGGCCATCGTCGATTTAAACGGGACAGCCCGGGGCAAGCGTCTGCCTGTGGACAAATTCCTTTCGTGTTGTGATCACGGCATGAATTTCTGTTCGGGGCATTACACCTTGTTGATCAGTTCGGATGTCATTCCGGAATTACCGACCATTGGATTTTCTACCGGTTTCCCGGACATGGTTGCATGGCCTGATCTCAATACGCTGACGTTGATTCCCTGGGAGGAACGAACTGCATGGGTCGTATGCGACATGCGTCATCTTGATGGCAGGGACGTTCCCTTTGATCCGCGAACGTTTCTCAAAAGGCAAATCGCTAAAATGGGCAATAAGCAGTTAAAAGCATTGGTCGGCATGGAATATGAATTCTATATTTTTAAGGAGACCTCGGAATCCCTTAGAGAAAAAAGATGGTCCAATCTGAGCTCTTTCTACCAGGGGCCAGGTTGCTACGATCAAATTCGGTCCAACAAGTCCCGCTTCTTTATGGAGGAGATTTGGCGGCTTCTTCCGCAGGCAGGTGTTCCTCTTGACTCATGGCAAGTGGAGATGGGAGGAGGGATGTTTGAATTTCCGATCAAAGAGGCAGACCCA
>DATIGG010000219.1:0-2885 GCA_035454825.1 Thermodesulfobacteriota bacterium
AAAGAAAGGAAGAATCTCACCCAGGAGAGAATGGCGGATCTGAATAAGGTGGATGTGTCTCAGATCCCGCTGGCCGACGCCCTCGTGTTGGGGGATCCTAAAGCAAGGATCAGGATTATCGCTTTTGATGATCCTGACTGACCGTACTGCGCAAAACTTCATCAGGAGATGAAGAAGATCGTAGCAGAGAGAAAAGATATTGCCTTTTTCATAAAGATGAATCCCCTGAAAATCCATCCTGCGGCCTATGAAAAAGCAAAGGCCATCGTTTGCGAGAAATCTCTCACCCTTCTTGAGGATGCCCACGAGAAGAAACCTTTACCGAAACCTTCATGCGAAACATCTGTCATCGATGAAAATATGAAGCTTGCGGAAAGATTAGGTCTCTCAAGCGTCCCTGTCTTAATCTTCCCTGACGGCAGGGTCATGCCTGGATATAAAGACGCTAAAACCCTCCTCGATTTGATCGGGAATTAAGTTACAAAATGGGTTTCATCTAACGGTAACGATGCCCGTATCGTCATTCGGTTACGTTTTTAGTCCTAAGAGCTTGACGTAACCCTTGACAGTAAACGAAACGGGCTTCCTTGCCGTGACCTTAACCCAAGACTGGTGGACAGGCGTTCCGCGTGAAGTCCCGGACGAGGCGTAGTCAGGGTTTCAATTCACACTTTCACTGTCACTTTACTCATGGGTCATCAATCCTTCGATCTCTGCCTCTAGAGCAGGCAAAACGATCCTTGTTCTTTGGGCTTCCTCTGAGACTTTCCGAAAAGTAACCTCGACCTCCACAAGCTGTTTGGCCTTGCTGTACCGAGCCGCGATGGCAGCGGCCCTTTCAATTTCGCTTTCATCGGGTTCTCCCCTGAGAAGGGAAAGAGGTCCGGGATAATGGGCCACCTTAATCAAAAAATCATCCTCCCGCGAGAAGGTCTGAATCTTCTGGTTTTCTTCTTCATTTCTTCCAACCACCAGTTTTGCTTTTGGAGATAATCGAAAATGCCTTCCCAGCTTTAAAAGATGAACATCATTGAGTGTAAAACCCGGATCATGAACCATTAAATCCCTTATTCGTTTTGCAAAGCCGGGATCCGTCAGGAGACACCCGCCTGCCGGGCAGGGATAATCATGGATGCCAAATAAAGCTGCCAGTTGAATTTGCGGTTTTCTTGAACGGCCCTGGATGTTCAGGAGCCTTTCCCGGTCGACCCACCCTTCCTGTTCCGGAATCGAAGGGGGAAGAAGCATCGCAGAAAGGGGCCTCAAGATAAGGCCTTCCAGGTTTGCTTCTCTTTCGATGAGACGCATCGCATCCCTTCGCTGGGACATGGGTCTCTGTCCCAGGACTTCTCCGGTCACGAGAAAGGAAGCGCCCGCCTCCGTCATATATTCCTTTGCCTTCTTCATTATAAAGATCCGGCAATCGATACAGGGATTCATATTTCTCCCGTAGCCGTGCCTGGGATGCTTCACGACATCCAGATATTCTTCAGAAACATTAAACACTCTCAGTGGAATGCCCAGAGATTCGACCGCCTTCTGAGAGGCCAGGCAGGTTTCTCCCCGGTTTGTACAGTTGCAAAAGACCGTAATGAAATTAAGGGCCTCCAATTCAATTCCCTGTTCCAAGACGACCTTGGCTGCGAGAGTGCTATCAAGCCCTCCGGAAAGAAGTGCAACTGCTCTCATTTCAATACCTCGTTCATCGATCCTGTTCGAAAACCCTGAAGATCCAGGGTGATGTATTTATATCCAATCTCTTTCAAACGGTTGACCACTTGCTCTCGCAGGGAATCCTCCATGAAGCGGCCCATCTCCTCTGGATAGACCTCGATCCTGGCTAAGGTCTGATAGTGGCGGACCCGAACCTGCTTGAACCCGAGACTGAAAAGAAAATCTTCTGCCTGGTCGACCATGCGCAATGCCTGAGGGGTGATTTCTTCGCCATAGGGAAAGCGAGATGCAAGACAGGCAAAAGAAGGTTTATCCCAGGTCTGAAGACCTAATTCTTTCGATACTTCCCTTACATCGGCTTTTGTAAATAGGGCTTCTTTAAGAGGACTTCGAATTTCCAATTCCTGAATGGCCCTTCTCCCTGGACGGTGGTCCTTCTCATCATCCAGAGTGGACCCTTCAAGGATGAAGGGAAATCCTTCTCTTCTGGCCAGAGCCAGCAACTTATCGAAGAGCTCCTTCTTGCAAAAGTAACAACGGTCAGGTGGGTTCTTTGAAAATCCCTCAATCTTCAGTTCGTTTGACTCAATCAGAACATGCCGAACCCCGACCGTTCTGGCTATCTCTTTTGCTTCTCCCAACTCCCGTTCAGGGTATAGAGGAGAGAGAGCGGTCACAGCAAGAACATTGTTTTTCCCAAGACTCTCTTTTGCCAGCTTGAGGAGAAGCGTGCTATCCACTCCTCCTGAAAAAGCCACGAGCACCTTCCCCATGGGGTTAAGAATTTTTTTCAGGCGTTCAACTTTTTTTTCTGTTTTTTGATCCATGTCTATTCACCTTGCTTCCCCCTCACCTTAATCCTCTCCCCCTGTCGGGGACGAGGAGATTCTTGGGGCTATTCTCTGCCTAATGATCAATGGGCATGGTCATCTGTCACCCGGTCATTGATCATTGGTAATTGACCATTGTTCATTGAATTACTTCCCTGATCCATCCGCCTCCGAGGACTGTATCGCCATCGTAGAAAACGGCTGCCTGGCCAGGGGTAATCGCTTTCTGGGGAGTTTTGAATTTTACCTCGACCTCATCCTCGCCCTTGAGAGAAAGAAGAGCCTCCGCTCCCGGATGATTGTACCGGATCTTCACCTGGGCTGTCAGGGTGCCCAGCCCTCGCCCCTCCTCCCTCAAAGGGGAAGGATGAAGGTGGGGGG
>DATIGG010000220.1:0-6636 GCA_035454825.1 Thermodesulfobacteriota bacterium
CTCGTACCCTCCAAAGTCTCAGAAGGCGTGAAAAAATTGGGACGCTGCGGCTCGGCCCGCAAGGATGAGCGCCTTGTCGAAACTTTAGGATGCGGGTCATCAGCAGGTGGCGTAACATTCCCTTTTACTTAATCGGTGTGATTCAGCAGGGTGAGCCTATGTGGTTCAATCCTGTAGGTTCCGCCCTAATGTTTCTCCAATCCGCCCATCCTCGTGGGCCGCAATGATGCCGATACGGAAATCAGATTTTTTTCAGCTTCTCATACCAAGAGGGAAAAATAAAAGCACCAAGAGGTTGCTGGGAAAATAATTTTTTCAGGCTGCTCAAAAATGTCCAGATGCAAGGCTCCCGAAATCCTGAGGAGTGAGGCGTACTTGGAGGTACGCCGCAACAAGCCTGCCCGTGCTCGACACGGGGAAGGATGAGGGGTGGCGTCGCGACGAATAAGGAGCGACTTCTTGCCACGCCGCCAAGACGGTGAGGCGGCCGGATAACGCAGCAGATGGGCTTTTTTCAGCAGCCTGTTAAAAGTCTGCTTTCGTCCTCTCTGCCTGAAGGGGCTTCAGGTGGCAGGCTTCATTCAAAAGCGACAAGACGTATTTTCCATTGCGATACTGAATCAGGTTGATTGCGGTGGTATCCTGACCAATCTGCCAGAAGTGGGAGTTATCCAACCCAAGAATTCCGCATATTAGGACCTTGTTGATGACCCTGTGAGAAACGAGGATGAGGGTTTTTTCAGGATGTTCCTGGACCACCGTTTCCAGGGCAGTCATTACCCTGACTCGAACTTGATCCAGGGTGTCACCTCCTGGGATCTTGACGAGATGAGGCTCATCTCTCCACTGCCGATAACGTTCCCCATCTTTTTCCATAACCTCCCTTAAGGAATGTCCCTCCCAATTCCCGAAACTCATGTCAATCAGCCCATCCAGGGGCTGAACGTCCAGCGAATGAAACTGGGCAATCTTTTCGGCAGTCTGCCAGGCCCGCGAGAGAGGACTTGAATAAATGGCGTGAATATCGCTTTCTTTGAAGTACATTCCGGCTAACTCTGCCTCTTTCAACCCTGTTTCATTTAGGGGAATATCGGTTCTTCCCCGAAAGACTTCCTCTTTATTCCATGCCGTTTGTCCATGGCGCACCAGATAAATAGATGTCATGACGTCTCCCTTCTATGCCCTATCCAAAGATGCTCGAGATTTCCCCTCATCCCCTCCCTCTCCCCATCGGGGTGAGGAGAAGGAATACAAATATAGCATCCTATCTTTTCTTATTCCATATTCTGGTTTAAAATTGTTTATCCCGTTTTTTCCGAAAAGCAATGATAAGAACAAGATTCCATGATATCTTTCAAACGAAACTGCCCATTATCCAGGCTGGAATGGGTCCTTATGACACTACGAAACTTGCAGGCGCAGTTGCAAGAGCAGGCGGGCTGGGCCTCATTTCAACGGTCGGCATGGGGTCTTTTGAGATGCCTGGCATCGGCCAGTTTCGTTATTCGGCGATTTTTGGCGAAGGCACCCCTGAAGAACTCTTAACTCGCTCAATGAACCAGGTCATGGCGGTAATCAAAGAGTCCCCAGGAGCCCGATTTGGTGTCAATATCCCGGTTTCTGAAGAGTTCATTCCTACCGCTGCCCGATTAATCCGCTGTGTGATTAACAGAGTAAAAAGTGACGCTGCTGTCAGAGAAAGATTAAAAGCCATTGTGACCTCTGCCGGTGATCCGTTTCCATGGGCCAAAGACCCTGGAACAAAGAGACTTGAAAAATCCGTTGCGATTAGGGATGAGCTTCCTGAAATCGTATGGGTCCATGTTGTGCCGTCGGTCCGGGCAGCGTTACGGTGTATCAAGGCAGGTGTTGATGTTGTTGTCGCATCCGGCCGTGAAGGAGGAGCGCATTGCAGCTGGCGTGACACGAGCACAATGGTTCTTGTCCCTGAGGTCGTCAAACGGGCTGCTCCGACACCGGTTGTGGCAGCGGGCGGGTTTGCAGATGGGGTCTCCATGGCTGCAGCCCTTGCAATGGGAGCCATCGGGGTCCAGATGGGGACTCGTTTCATTGCAACAAAAGAGAGCGATTTTGATCAAGCGTGGAAAGAATTAGTTGTAAAAAGTACGGAAGAGGACGCCTTAGTGGCCCGTGGATTCTTTGGACCGATGCGGTTTTTACGGAATCGTCGGGCATTGGATCTTGTCGATGCCACGATACGGGGAGCTCCGGGCCTCTATAAGGGCAATCCGTGCGAGTCCACTCAAGAGATCCTCGATCTTGAAATCGACGGATTGAACAATTTGTTCAAGGGCAGGATTGATGAGACCCCTGTCTTAGGGGGAACCGTGGCTGGCCGTATCCATGACATCCCTACGGTTCAACAGCTCTGTGATCAGATCATGAAAGAAGCCGAATCCAGGATCGAAAGCCTCCAGTCCTTAGTTGTTTGAAATAGGTATCTCCCTCTGTTTCGGGTGCGATAGGATCGGGGTAGTCTCCCCTCCGACTTCCCCAATTTGGAATGATGATTGCGGAATTCGGAATATTAGAGCTCCGCATTCGACACTCCGCACTCCGCATTCAAAGTCTTCTCCGGAGAGACCATCCCGACCCTATCGAATAGAATCTCCGGCCATAATCGAGGTGAGTCAAATTCCGTTTAAGGAGAGCAAGTTTTTAGGATTGGTTGATCAGACGCTTTCTCAAAGAAATAATCCAAAACCTTTTTTGAACTCTTCTCTTTTGTCACCATTAGCTTTCCGTGGCTATTTTTTCTCAGGCCGAAGAATGACCTCTCACGAATAACCAGCCGAAGAAGGTCCTTCCAGGTAATATCGCATGGCGCAGAGCCCAGAGCGCAGGGCGTATTTTGGTTAATCTGAACCTTAACATTATCCTTGACCTTTTCTTTTGTGAATTGTGATAGTTCTCTCCAGGTCATCCCTTCTTTTAACTCTCCCCCGTCCATTTTTCCTTTTACGAAATTGATGATCCTTGCCAGACGAAAAAAGGTGACCAAATCAAGGCGACTAAACTCCTTTGTCTCAATTGGGAAGGCGCTTGAGCGCCATAAGGAGGGATGGGATGGAAGCAGCCCTTCTGTTCTACATTTTTCAAAAAGAGGGGTCCCGGGAGTGGGGTAATAGATACTGGGACCGATCAAAACTTTTTTCCCCATCAGATAAATGAGGGTATCTGCCATTTCCTCAATGGTTTGGCCTGGCATGCCAAAAATCCCATAGGCAATAACATGAAGACCAATCTTGTCCGCGTCCTCCAGAATTTGATCAAACTCGATCTTCGCTCTTGGTCTTCTCATTCTTTCTTTCGTGAGAATATCGGTGCTGACAAAAGAGAGATTGATGGTTTCAAAACCTGCCCTCTTCATCAACCTTAAAAGCTCTGCATCCATGGAGGCGAAGGATACCCCGTTCATTGCAGAGAGTTCAAGATTTCTTTCCCCAAAGGTCTCAATGATCTGTTTCATCAAATTCTTTGCTCTTTCTCGGTCAAAGGTGAAGTTATCATCCTCGATGTCAAAAACCTGAATACCAAAGCGTTCCCGGCAGTCCTTCATCTCTTTAACGATGGCTTCTGCCGATCGTCTCCGGAAAGCATTCCCCATAACGAGATGGGCTGAACAATAGGCACATCCATGAGGGCAACCCCTGCTGGTAATCAACATGGTAAACCGTTTCTTCTTTATCCGGTATCGATCCAGATCGAGGAGATCTCTTGCTGGACAGGGAAGAATATCCAGATCCTGGATGAAGCTTTGGAGTGGATTAATTCGGATTTCTCCGTCTTCTCGACAACCGATTCCATCGATTTCCTTCATTCTTTCGAAGCCATCCTTTTCAATCTTTTCTAATAGAGCTGGGAATCGAATTTCGCCTTCCCCCAAAACAACATAGTCGACACAAGGGCTTTTCAAGACATCTGCAGGATCACCACTCACATGGGGCCCTCCCATGACCACAATTTTCCTTTGGTCCCAATCCTTAATGATCCGGGCGATCTCCAATGCCTCTTCATGATAGGGTGTAAAGGAGGAGGAAATTCCAAAGACATCCGCTTTCGAAGTCTCAACCTTTCGTTGGATGTCATCCCAGCCCATTCCAAAATGGTAAAAACCGCTATAGAGTTTGAAGGGGCTCCGGTCGTTAAACGGATAGAAATCTCGAAGGTAAGAAAGATCAGATGGGATAGCAACAGACTTTTTCCCCCGGGTCTGGCAGTCAAGAATTTCCACTTCATAGCCGTGTGTTCTCAAGGAGGCTGCAAGATAGGCCAGCCCGATCGGTTGTGTCCTTATGGAGGTTTGATAGAAGTCTCTTATGGGGGGTTGAATGAGGAGGATTTTCATGGCATCAAAAATTTATCAGAACACCTATAATATAATCTAAAGATAAAAATTAGCTATAGATTTTTGGGGTTGGTTTTTCTAAATAAAAATGTCCCTAAACCTTTACAAGAGATAATTTTCACAACCTCATTTTTGGTATTGACTGGCTACAATGAAAGTTGTACGGTTCGAATCAGTAATGCCGGTGTCCCTTTTGCCGTCTGGCAGGAATCGATTAGAACGATATTGCAATCCCTCTCAGTCTCAGGTTCGATTGGACCGGGGTAGTCTCCCCTCCGAAACCTTGAGAAGCGGATCATTGGAGACAGGTCAATCGAGGGATGTTGCTGAGGAGACCATTTTAAGGGCATCTACTCCATGGTTCATCGCTCAAAGGTGCTGCCCTGCCTACCGGCAGGCAGGTTCAAGTTTTCTCCGGAGAGACCACCCCGGTCCTTCAGATAGGTCTCCAACCATAACTTCTGAGGGATTACACGATCATGCGTTTTTGAATTTACAAGACCTGCTTAATCCGATAGTTTGTTTTTCAACTTCAAGATAATTCTTCATTGTTGATTTGACATTCAGGAACCGTGGAAATGGGATGTCTCTTTCTTTCCACTGACAGGAGGGGATGACGTCTGCATCCCATCGGGATGCAGGACAAATGCCCAGGATCTCATCCTGAATTGCGTAGGACTCAGGACTCATCACGGACCTACGTAGTTCATGGCATGGCTCACGGGTTGGGAAAACCAGAAAGGAGGGGTTAACGATGGCCAAAAAAATCAGCAGAAGAAAATTTTTGAAAGATGCAGTCATTGGTGGTGTAACCCTCGGGACCGGGCTTGGCGGTTACCGGATCACCTATGGTCAGGCCAAGAAACCGGCAGGCCCGATCAAGATTGGCGGGCAGGGAGCCGTCTCTGGAGCGCATGCCGATTATGGCTGGCAGATGATGGCTGGATCGACTATGGCCATTGAGGAGATCAATGCGAAAGGCGGAATCCTGGGCCGAAAACTCGAACTGAAATTCATGGACGAAGAATTGAAACCCGCCACCGCAGTCAAGAATGCAAGATATCTGGTCACCGATTGGGGAGCCGATTTCTTATTCGGTGTTGACTCAAGCGGAAGTGCCATGGCTGTAGGGCCTGTTCTCCCTGAACTTGATAGATTATGCTTCTTCTCCCATGCGGCTACTCATAGGGTTACTGAAGAGCTGGTTTACGAGAAAAAAATAAAACAGATTTTTCGCACCTCCGTTCCAACTTATCAGGACGGAATCTTGCCCGCAATGATTATGAAAGATTTCCCGGAAATCAAAAGATGGGCGGGTATTCATGAAGATTATGAATATGGATATGTAGCCTGGAACACATTCAAAGAAACAATGAAAAAATATCGTCCCGACGTAGAGTTTGTTGCCATTGCGTGGGCTCCTTTCTGGACGATGGATTTTTCATCCCATATCGCTGCCGTAATGGCTGAAAAACCTGATGCCATACATACGACGAAATGGGCTGGTGAGGGTGTGATGCTGATTCGACAAGCATTAACCCTCGGTGTTTTCGACAACGTCAAAGCATGGTGGCAATGCATGGGTGGCTCTGTCGATGTTCTCCAAGGGATAGCAAGGGAAGTCGAGGCAGATAAGTTCAAGGGAAAGTTATGGGCCTCAGCCAGATACATCCATAATTACCCAGTAACGCCGGAAAACAAGGCCTTTGTCGAGAAGTTCCTAAAGAGGTGGGTTCGGTACCCAAATTATTCCGCTGAAACGAGTTATGCTTCAATTTATGTGATTAAAGCGGCTTTGGAAAAAGCAAAATCTTTCGAAACTGCTAAATTGGTTGCTGCGGTAGAAGGAATGGAAATTATGACTCCCGCTGGCAAGAGATATTTTAGGCCAGAGGACCATCAGGCTGTCTATACTGTCCCAGGAGGAAGAGCGATCAAGAGTCCAGATTATCCAATCCCAATTCTCGGAGACCTGAGGGTGATACCGGCCAAAGATTATTTCCGTTATCCACCCTTTACACCCATCGCTGCAACAAAATAGGATCTTCGGTTGATGAGGTTAGAGACAGGAGGTTGGAGGATTAAATAGTCCTTATTTTTTTACCTCCCACTTCCATCCTCTGTTCTCAAACGGTTTTAGGATGCTTGAAAAGTTACTTTTCCAAGGCCTTATTGGTATAAGTTTCTCAATGTACCTCTGGCTCCTCTCTGCCGGACTTACTCTCGTCTTTGGAGTTCTGGGGGTTTTAAATTTTGCCCAGGGCAGC
>DATIGG010000221.1:0-3974 GCA_035454825.1 Thermodesulfobacteriota bacterium
CTCTTCGGAATTTCTTTGATTTCCTGATGTCCGCTCAAGTATTCGCTCAATTGATCCACAAAATCTGGTTCCCCGGGGAGACTCTGATTCTTGAGATCTTTCCAAATTGGTTGCCCGCCTATCCCATCATACACAAATTCCTTAGATCTCTTCTCCGCACCCCTTTTCCTTGATCTATAGCGTGATCAACTTCGAACCAGACTGAGATTCATTTCCTGAAACGACACTGCCGCGAAAGACGTCGGGGGATACAATCACTTGGGTAGCCTGCACCCGTTTGAGCAGCCTGTAAAGATCACCTCTTCAACTGTTAAGGATTACTTAAACACCTTCCCGTCCTCGATGATCACTGGGTAGGAATAACCGGACCCGAAGTCGCGATCCAGGTGTAGTTTTCCTCTCACCAGTACCACGTCGCCGACTGCCGCGGTGTCCAGCGTTGTTACGGTAATATCGTTGTCGCTCTTCTCAGGTGAACCAGAGCCATCGCGGAGGTGGATCCAGTTCTTCCCCATGATTCCCGGATTATATTTGACCACTTTGCCGCGCACGGCGACCGGGGCATCCTTAAGGGAGGCCTTATAAGCGTAGATCTCGGCCACCGTCTTACCGTCTGCGCCTTCAGCTTTCCTCACCTTGATCTTACCAACGTCCAAGGGGGCCTTGGCCACCCCGCCGTGTTGTGCTTTGATATCCATTGGAGACGTATGCCCCGGGGCAAGGGGGGAAGGGCTCGTTGCGACGCCGGTTCCGGTACCCAAATTCCCGAAGACGATGTGGTCGAACTTCCGGTTAAGTGTCTTACTCTCGAACCCATCCATCGGTGTTGCGTTGACGATTGTTACCTCCGAACCTTTCTTTACGTTGGCTTTCTGAACCGCGGCCCAGATTTCGCCGTTAGACGTTTTGAGCCGCATGTACGTGTACCCAGCAGCATCCATTGTCTCCAGGACAGTTCCCGTAATAGAACTGAGGTTTGTCCCGGAAGCCGGCGGCTCACCGGCTTTGGACATTGGTACGTTCTGCTTTTCGGAAGATTGAGTTGCTGCGGGAGCACTGTAGGCAGTGCTGATAATGGTAAGGGTGAAGAGCAGACTGAGCATGACTTTCATAGGGTGGACCTCCTTTGCGGACTCGTTTTAGGATCCAAGATAAGTATTCAAATTTTTGGGATTGTTGTTTGGGAGTGGCAAGTCAGGCAGAAGCTTGATAGCAGGCCTTCGAGTCAACCCCATTTCCGATAAATTCTAACCGAATCTTCAGGCACTTTCAAAGGCCGAGGGCTGAAAAGGAAACGGTTCTATTTTTTGAAGTCGAAGGAGTACAAAAACGAAAAATAGAACCTCTTTCTTTACTGCATGGGGTACCTAAGCGCATATGAGAATATTCAGGGAATGGGAATCAAGGACCGCCTTGTCTTTCATGAATAAGTCCTCGAAAACATCATCTTATAGCCTTTTTTTCTTTCTTCGATCAAGAGCCTCTGCGAGAAAAGGTAAAAGCAAAGTGCCTCCAGGAAGCAAGAAAACAATGATAACGGGAATCGCTTTAGATATATGTCTAAGATGAATCTTTATTTCCTTTTTCTCTTCTCCTGTCCATTTTTCACCGGTGTTTCGATTCTTCATTAACAGATACATCAGTCCTTTCACTGCCAGGACTTCCGATAATATGAACTCCCTGTTCTTAACAATTAGCTTCTTTAAATAGCTTATAATCATTGGGAAGGAATATCGGTCGGATACTTTTTCAATGTCCACAAATAGGCAATCTTCGAAAGCCTCATTCTACTAAGACCTTATTCCTTTTCCTCCTTGGCTTTTTGATCCGTAAATTCGGTCGAGCTTATCGTGAGGCCACCCCCCATATTCGAATCATAGATCATAATGATGGTTGTCTTCTCTCCAATTAAAATATTAAGGGCCTTCATGACAAGATCTGTTCTCGTCATTCTTCTTCTGTGATTGGAGTCTACCAGTTCAGGGGAGAAAATCAACAAGAAATTCAGGGTAGGTGCCTTTAATCCGGGTGGCAATCTCTTGAGTAACAGATAATTCCAGTCGTTTCTATCCTTTTCTCAAAAACATGGGAATAACGAGAAACACAATAATCATTCCTGCCAAGACCAAAAAGGTCAGGATGATTCTGAATCTCGGATCAATCTGCATCCTCACCACCCCGAGGCTACTGTCTCTGTTTAACCCCGTCTGTACTTCCACCACGAGAGAAAATAGCCTCCCGTAGTGAACCTCTTTATTGAGCAACTGGGGGAAGTCCAACTTTCCCTTCCAATTCCTTTACCTTAGCTTCAAGTTGAAAGACCCTTCCATCGGTCAGCTTCTTGTAGGTCTCCATCTCCAAATCTCTTGACGCTAATTGCTTATTCTTATATTCGACCTCCTCCTTCAACTGTTTCAGATCGATCTCCTCCTGACCAAGGACTTCTCTTGAAGCCTGAAGTTCCTTCTCTCTTTGTCCAAGTTCCTCGGTGATTTCTTCAACCTTTAATTCCAATTCTTTGATCTTAGAGGAATTTTCCTTTCTCAGTTGCGAAAAGTCCTTTTTTCTTTTTTCATGCTGGGTCTTCAGTTTTTCAATTTCCGCCCCTTTGTTCTGAATGTCTTCTTTTTGGGTCTTGACTTGTAATTCAAGCTTTTTGATCAGCGCTTTCGATTCCCTTTTCAATCTTGAAAATTCCCGTTTCAGTTCCGCCACTTCATCTTTCTTTGCTATTTTTCCCCTAAGTTTCTTCATTCTAATCCATCCCCTTTCTTTCATTCCCTGCCGAGTCTTTCCTTGGATTCATTCTGTCTTACGGCTCTCTCCTTTCCCTCTTTGCGATCATTCTCTCGCAACCCCAGTTACAATCTATCCCTCCAAACTCAGTCAATCTGGGGTTATAGCAATCAATCTGTTTCAGAGTTCTTCTAAAGATACGACCTTCCGTTGAGACGATATCCCATTCGCACATGACCAATGCTTTCCCTTTTCTTTCAGGACAACGGATTGATTTGAATTCTCTCTCTATCTTTTGTTCCATGGCTTCTCTCCTTAATCTTCCACCTGATGGAGTGATAAAAAAACCCATTCTCGCCAAGAAAGTGGGGGCTCAATTCATCTCACCCACATACCCTCCCGAAACGGGTCAAAGGTTACTTTTAGACGCTTCACCTATTCTGATGAGAGTCTACCAGATTGGAGGAGAAAATCAATAAAATTATAAAAGAGGTTGCCTTTTAGGGGAAAAAGGAGAATAGAATAATCCAAGGTCTGGTTCAGGTGAGATTAAAAAACTTTAACCCGGTTCTAATATTATTCTAATGTTATCATGGTATGATTGGATTGAAATCGTCAGCACATCAAACCATATCACTTCCTTGTTCCACCCCCGCCTGATGTGCTGACAGGGGATCAGTTAAAGCCCTCCTCTAACTGATCCCTTTTCATTTTCTGAGACGGAGAAATCAGGATACCCCATAAGCATCTACCCTGATCTTTTCATCAGCCACCCTGTTTCCTTTCATCTTCCTTGGTGAAGGCCTTCAGCAGAAATCCTTTTCACGGTACATCCTGTTCAATCTGTGTTACCGCAAAAATTTAGGCTTTGAGGTATCTTTGATAATCAATTCCTTCTTTCTTGTATCCAACCCATACGAATATATGTGGTTCCCTTGCGAGAAGATAATCGTGTTATTGGTGACCCAATTAAAATCCGCTCCCTGGATTTTATGCATGCTGGTTGGACTTTGAACTTCTATCACCAATGCCTCCGGAGAAAACGGCAACCAAGGACGGATCCGTCTCCTTCATTTTAGCCCAGGAAAGCCAGCTATCTTTTCTTTCCACAGAAGCTCCCTTTTTATCATTCTACTAAAATCAAGCCGAAGAGATTCATTTCGTCGCCATGCTTCTGAAGAACTTCAACGGGAAATCCATTATCCCTTGCAGTCTTAAAAACATCAATCCCGCATGCT
>DATIGG010000222.1:0-3447 GCA_035454825.1 Thermodesulfobacteriota bacterium
GCCATCGAGACCATTATCGACCCCGGAACCCATAAGTCTGAAACCGGAACGGGCTTTATCCATCCGCCGAAACGAGGCTCGTAAGAGGATGCCCATGGAACTCTATCAACTCTTTGCACAAATCTTAGGGTATCCTACGCCGTCCCTTCCGCACCAGATCAACGAATGCATCTCTCTGCTCACCTCCGTTAAAAGGGAGGCAGTACCCATGCTGGATGAATTCCGGGCACTCCTTGAGGTTACTCCACTCGACCGGATGGAAGAAGTTTACACCCGAACGTTCGACCTCCAGGCAATCTGTCAGCCTTATGTGGGGTGCCAACTTTTCGGCAACGGCAGCCAGCGCGGTATGTTCATGGCCGGGTTGAAGGAACACTACGAGACCTGCGAATTTTCCACCGGCAATGAATTACCGGACCATCTCAGCACGATGCTCCGCTTTGCTCCAAATTGTGCGAAAGCGGAAAGGGAAGAACTGATCAGCGAATGCCTTGTTCCTGCCGTAAAAAAGATGGTCTCCGGATTCGAAGATGGCGGCAATCCTTACAGGGGTGTCTTACAGGCGCTTCTGCTCGTCTTGCAAACGGAGTCGGAGGGTTTTCATGATGGGAGATGATTTCCTTTTTGGGATCTTCCCTTATGTCGCTTTTGTCCTGGCGATTGCAGGAGGAGTCTACCGTTATTATTCGGACCGTTTCTCTTACTCCAGCCTCTCGTCCCAGTTCCTGGAGAACCGGGCACTCTTCTGGGGTTCTGTGCCATGGCACTACGGCATCGTTCTCATCCTTCTTACCCATCTTTTCGGAGGCCTCTTTTCAGGGCTCTCACTCGATCTTCTGAGAGTACCGACCCGTCTATTCATACTGGAACTGATCGGAGCGTCTCTTGGTCTGATTGCGTTCGTTGGAATCGTGCTCCTTATCATCCGCCGAATCGCAGATTCAAGGGTGCAATCCGTTACTTCCTTCATGGATTGGATCCTGCTCATTCTTCTCGCAGCCCAGGTCGCAGCCGGTCTCACCATCTCCATTCTTTACCGGTGGGGTTCCCTCTGGTACCTTGATACGGCAGTCCCATGGTTCTGGTCTATCGGACGCCTCAATCCAAATTTCGGTACCATAGCCCCACTTCCATGGATCGTCAAATTCCATATGTTTAATGCCTTTATCGTCATCGCCCTGTTTCCGTTTACCCGGCTGGTTCACATATTTACCGTTCCAATCACATATCTCTGGCGGCCTTACCAGGTGGTCATCTGGAATCGTTCTGCCCAGGGATTGCCAGGAGGCATGGGAATGTCTGGTACAACATTCGATACCGAGCGAAGAGGCTTTCTAAAATTGGCTACAGGTGTCCTTGCCTCTCTCGTCTGCATTGCGGTCGGAGTTCCCGTTATCGGTACCCTGATTGGCCCTGCGTTTCGATCAAGAAAGACAGCATGGACCAAGGTGGGCAACCTGAATGAACTTTCCACTGGAGAACCGACCAGGTTGACATTCGCCGTCAAGACCACCTCAGCCTACATTACAGAGACAGTCTTGCACGATGTCTGGGTAATCAAGCAGCCGTCATCTGAGGTAACCGTATTCTCTCCGATCTGTCCTCATCTTGGGTGCGAGTACAACTGGAATGCTCAAACCAGTCGCTTTGAATGCCCATGCCACGGAAGTGTCTATGGGATCAATGGTAGGGTGCTTGGCGGTCCGGCACCTCGCCCGCTTGACACATTACCAACAAAGATCCAAGCCGAAGATCTGTACGTTGAGTGGGAGGTTTTTAAGGTCGGCACCCATGAAAAAGTGCCGGTATAGATTCGGAGAAGTTCGCTCGGGAACTTGTGCCCCTCCCTCTCTTTTCAATTAAATTAGAAAAATCCTTCGGAGTAAATAAGGTAAACCCGGTATTTTATAACAGAAATTACAGTAGAAGCTTCATCATTTTGAAGCATCAATGAGTCTATCGGTTGGATTTTAAGCCTAAATGCTCTATGAGTCGCCAAGTCATCTCCTTTAACAGAATCTCCCTAACCCCCTATTTCCCTTGACGAACTGCCAGAAGGTGATTAAATATTCTTTAGATAAATCCACGGAGGTACGAACGATGGCACAATGAAGAGCAGAGAAACCCAAGAAAGTCAAACTCAGTCCAAAGCAGCAGGAATTCTATAGCAGGCTGAGAATGATTAAACCATAAGAGGAGGCAACTCTCCAGGGGTTATACTTTCTTCAAGCGAAGCATTTACCGCAGGAAAAGACTATAAGTTAGGACACCAAATACAAAACCGGTGAAAGCGGTGTATTTCCAGTTGTGTTCTTCAATCGCAAAGTAGAACATTGAGGCCAATACTCGAACCAAGGGAGTTAATAGCAAAACGGCAATCCCCAGGCTGACTAAGAATCGGGGATGGAAGGCACCGGAGAACATCTGCTGTGACAACAGGAGCAAAAATTCGAATAGATTTTTTCCCTTGATGGTGTACTCGATCTCAAGCTTGCCTCTGGATGTCCAATGCCAAAGCAGGCCAATGGCAAGCAAAACGATACTCAGAAGCACTCCTACCAATAAAATATATCCGACCAAGACTTCCATATCTAAGTAACCACGCTTCTTTTTCGTCTCTGGAGTTTTCATCAGCCACCCCTAATTCCGCGCACGATCATCTCGATGGCCAACACCATCAGGACGATCAGAAAGAATCGCCTCACGGTTTGGTTGGTCAACCGGACGAGGAGTCGTGTTCCGAGGAATGCTCCGGAGACGACACCGAGGATGACCGGAGCTGTCAGTCCTGGGTTGATTAATCCGGCTGCCAGGTAAACGCTTGTTCCTGCCAGAGCGGTCACCCCAATGATCAGGTTACTTGTGGTGGTGGACACCTTGGGTGGTAGCCCCATTACTAAATCATGAATCAGTACTTTGAGGGCGCCTGCACCGATGCCCAACAGCCCGGCAATCAGGCCGGCACCAAACATGAGAGGCCCGCCCAGATAGGCTCGCCCACCGCGATAGTGAACGGTTTGCTCAATCGATCGATCATAGTAGGTTCCCTCCAGTTCAAGCCATCGCGAGAACGAATCCTGGCGGGTAATTTGTCGCCAACTCTCATGACGCTGGCTAAATAAAGTTACCCAGGAACCGAGCAATACGATACCAAAAAGAAGAAAGAGGACTTGTCGGCCTGAGATCAAGGTAATTGCAGCCCCAGCCAAAGCGCCTAAAATAGTGAACATCTCCAGAAACATGCCTACTTTCAGGTTCGTAATCCGATCCCTCACATAAGCTGAGGCTGAACCGCTCGAGGTTGCAATGACAGAGACAATACTGATCGCAATGGCGTGTTTGATGTCCATCCCGAGGAAGGTGAGCACCGGGATCAGGATGACTCCGCCGCCCATTCCGCTCATGGCACCCACAAAACCTGCCACAATTGACACGACGAATAACAAT
>DATIGG010000223.1:0-13085 GCA_035454825.1 Thermodesulfobacteriota bacterium
GAAAAATATTACCCTTCCATCACCCGACGCCTCTCAGACCGAACGACAAGAATCGATTTTAGGGCCTGCCTCCCCTGTGACACCCCAGAAATAGAATCAGACCCGCAGTCTTCCGGCTGTCAACCTTCTATGATCGGCGAATACCAGTCTGCTGCTACCTTTCCCCTGGTATTGAATAAAGAAAACCTCGGGCGTTTGCGACTGAGAAGTATGGAACGGAACTATTTCACAAAGAATGATATGGAACTTTTTAAAAACCTGACTCAGGTTTTGGGGATTGCCCTCGTCCACCGGCACATCCAAGTCGACCTCCGGGAAAGGGTCAAAGAACTGACCTGTCTCTATGAGATCGCCCGCTTGGGCGCCCAGCCGAGCCTCTCTCTCGAAGAAATTCTCCAGGGCATTGTTGAGATCCTTCCTCCTGCCTGGCTCTACCCGGAAACCACCTCGGCAAGAATTATCCTGGACGGACGGTCCTATTCAACCCCCTGCTTCCAGGAGGGGTCGCATCAATTAAGGGCAAAGATCCTCACCCAGGGTGAAGAGCAAGGACTGGTCGAGGTCACCTATCGGGGAAAGAAAACAGAGCTCGACGAAGGCCCTTTTCTGAAAGAAGAGCGAAGCCTGATTGATGCAGTGTCAAAAGAGGTGGCTATTATTCTTAAGCGAAGAAAAGACGAGGAAGAAAAATTTAGACTTGAAGAGCAACTCCGGCACGCGGACCGGCTGGCCACCATTGGGCAGCTTGCTGCAGGGGTGGCCCATGAACTGAATGAACCCCTGGGCAGTATCCTTGGCTTTGCACAACTCGCAAAAAAATGCCCGGGGATTCCCTGGCAGGCCGGGCAGGACATCGAAAAGATTTTGAACGCCTCTCTTTATGCGAGAGAAATCGTAAAAAAGCTCTTAATATTCGCCCGTCAAATGCCTCCTAAGAAAATTCAGGTCAATTTGAATGAGATCATCAATGAAGCACTCTATCTCTTCGAGTCCCGCTGTGCAAGAGAAGGAATTGAACTGGTTCGATCCTTCTCTTCG
Source organism: Thermodesulfobacteriota bacterium (assembly GCA_035454825.1). Lineage (GTDB taxonomy): Bacteria > Desulfobacterota > BSN033 > BSN033 > UBA1163 > DATIGG01. Next base: position 1,039 of record DATIGG010000223.1, read on the forward strand.
GAACTCCCAGAGGTCTATGCTGATCCGGCCCAGATCAATCAGGTCTTAGTCAACCTGGTGGTCAATGCTCTCCAGTCTATGCCAGAGGGAGGTCAATTGTCCATCCAGACATTCAACCGGGGAGACAATGTCTCCCTGATCGTAGAGGACACCGGAACAGGCATGACCGAGGAGATCCTCAACAAGATATTCACCCCTTTTTTCACCACGAAAGATGTTGGACAGGGAACAGGGCTTGGGTTGCCTGTCGTCCACGGAATTGTAACCGCTCATGGAGGCTCCATCCATGTTGAGAGCAAAGTCGATCAGGGAACACGATTCGAAATCCACCTTCCGGTCAGGGGACTTCAAGAGGCGAAGGAGAAGAGCGGAGATGGCCTATCGAGCTGAGAAAGAACAGATCCTTGTCGTTGACGATGCTCCGGACACCCTGGAGCTTCTCCAACGAAACCTGACCTCTCGGGGTTATCAAGTTTTTACTGCATCCAATGTCACCGATGCCATCACCCTTCTTAAGGGGACGCTGGTCGATCTTGTCATTACCGACCTTAAGATGCCAGGAATCAGCGGGCTTGATCTCGTCAGGCATGTCCGGGAAAACATGCGAGATACCGAAGTCATGATGATTACAGGGTATCCAACCATTGAAGGGGCTGTGAAGGCAGTGAAGACCGGGGCAGAGGAGTATCTTACCAAACCCTTTACGGACGAGGAACTCTTTTCCGCCGTTCGCCGGGCCCTTGATAAAAAAGAACGGCGCCGAAAGGCTGTTCAGGTCCAATTTGAAAAAACACCCTCCGGTTCATATGGCCTCATCGGAGAATCCGGAGCCATGCGAAAGATATTCCGTGACATTGCAAAGGCTGCATCCACTTCGGCTACAGTATTAATTGCAGGAGAAAGCGGAACAGGCAAGGAACTGGTTGCAAGGGCGATTCATTATCAAAGCCAAAGGGCATCGGCTCCCTTTGTCCCTGTCAACTGTGGCGCGATTCCGGAAGAACTCCTTGAAAGCGAACTTTTCGGACACATCAAAGGCGCTTTTACTGGAGCCACAGAGACCCGGGCAGGCTTTTTCCAAACGGCCGATGGAGGGACAATCTTTCTCGATGAAATCAGCGAGACCCGGCCTCCCATGCAGGTCAAGCTCCTTCGGGTTCTTCAGGACAAGGAGGTCTGCATGGTGGGCTCAGCCCGGCCTCGGAAGGTGGATGTGCGGATCCTGGCCTCGACGAATAAGGATCTTCCGGGTCTTGTGAAAAAAGGTCTCTTCCGCGAAGACCTCTATTTCCGGCTCAACGTCATCACTGTTGATCTTCCTCCCCTCAGGGAAAGAGAAGACGACATTCTTCTATTAATCCTCTATTTTATCGCCAAAATTTCCAGGGAATTGAACAAGCCGGTCCCTGAGTTTTCGGATCAAGCCCTGCAGGTCCTAAAGAACTACCATTGGCCCGGGAATGTGAGAGAATTGGAGAATGTCATCCAACGCCTCGTGGTCATGACTGAAGGAAACCTGATCGAAGTTCCTGATCTCCCTTCGCTCATGCGTTTTTCCGCCTTGAGGGGAACAGGATTGAGCCGCACCCTTGCAGAAGTAGAGGCTGAGTATATCCGAAATGTCCTGGCCAGCGCGAATGGCAATAAGACGCGAGCTGCAGAGATACTCGGGATCGACCGAAAGACACTTCGGGACAAACTTCGCAAGATTGACAACACACCCCGCTCCTGACGGAGAATCGGAGAGATTCTCCCCGGTGATTCATATCTCTCCATCAAATCCTCTTTCCCCTATCCTGCCTTCCTTACGACCCTTCGTATCTGACGACAATTTTATTTCGGACTAACCTCCTGATTTCATACGGCATCAATCCTCTTCGAATGGACTCTCCCTCCCCTCTCCATCTCCTTGGCAAGAAGATTGCTTAAGCTTATCTTAAAGGTATTGGTATCCCTTCCCCCTTGCACCATCCTCAGGGAGGAGAAAAGGGGAGGAGGGATCAAAATGCTGAACAAAGTGGAAGGAGGGAGCTGTGAAAAAAGTTTCTGTGTCTGAGCCAAAAAACAAAAGGATGGAGGGTATCCTTTCATCAAAGCAAGAGCCGATGGGTCTCTGCTCCTGCTGCAAATCTTTTCAAACCTGTACCTTTCCAAGAGACTCCGGACGACCCATCCTTCAGTGCGAAGAGTTTGACGGCATCGTTCCCCCTCACCTCAAAATGGTCCTCCCTCAGAAAACCGTCGATGCCTTTTCTGCAAGGAACGAAATTGATCCCTGTCGGGGCTTATGCGGTCTCTGTGAAAACCATGGAACTTGCACTTACCCAAAGCCTGAGGGGGGGGTCTGGCACTGCGAGGAGTACCAATAAATGAACCCCGAACCCATTCTGAGGATCATTGAGACCCACAACAAGGTGGATCAGACTGGATTGATCTCAATCCTTGAGGACATTCAGGCTCAATATAGCTACCTCCCTGAAGAGGCCCTGAGGATCGTGGCTCAGAAGACAAGCCGTTCTCTCGTGGATATTTACGGCGTTGCAACCTTCTATAAAGCATTCAGTTTAAAGCCCCGGGGAAAACATCTCATCTCCGTCTGCCTGGGAACGGCCTGCCACGTCCGGGGAGGTCAAGCGATTGCCTCTGAATTCCAGCGTCAGTTGGAAATCAAACCGGGAGAGACCACACCCAACCATCTCATCACTCTTGAAACGGTGAATTGTCTTGGGGCCTGCGCCCTCGGACCGATCGTTGTGGTGGACGGTCACTACTTCTCAAACGTCTCGCAAAACCGGGTGAAAGAAATTGTCGATAAGGCCTCGGTCGGTCTGGATCGAGTTGACGTAACCACAGATGAGCGGATTTTTCCTGTGGAGGTGAGTTGCCCCCGCTGCAACCACAGCCTGATGGACCGGGAGCACTACATCGATGGTTATCCATCGATCCGTGTGACGGTCTCCTTTAACCTAAAGCATGGTTGGCTCAGGCTGTCTTGCCTCTACGGCAGTTTTGCCGTGGATTACAAATATGAAGTCCCAAAGGATACCGTCGTGAACTTTTTTTGCCCCCATTGTCATGGCGAACTGATCGGTGCTTCCAGTTGTTTCCATTGCGGTGCGCCCATGGTCCCCATGTTAGTTCGTGGAGGGGGATTGGTTCAGATCTGCTCCCGCCGGGGATGTAAAGGACATATGCTCGATCTTACGGGCATCAATCTTTAATTCGATCAGGGAGTTTTCATGGAACGACTCCAATCTGTCTACGATTTTTTCTCACTCCGTGATCGGCTAAGGAGTGACCGAGATCCCGGAATCCCTACGATCGTCATTCCTGCTGGAACCTGTGGCCAGGCGAGCGGTGCCAATGATCTCATTCGTATTACAAAACGGGAGCTCTTGGACAAAAAATTGACCGAGAAGATCCATCTCCGGATCACCGGATGTCATGGGTACTGCCAGATGGAGCCCTCTGTCCTCGTTGAGCCTTGGGAAACCTTCTACCCCAGGGTCAGCACCAAGGATATGGTTCGGATCATCGGAGCTGCTGCCAGAGGAGAGGTGCTCAAGGATTTGCTTTTTTTGGATCAGGAAACGAATCATCCAATTGAACGACAGAGCGACATTCCCTTTTTCAAGAAGCAAGTGCGAACCCTTCTTCATCGCAATGAGAAGATCGACCCCATTCGCATTTTCAACTATATCGAGAACGATGGCTATCTGGGGATGACCAAAGCTCTCTCAACAGGAAACCCCCGCCAGGTGGTAGAAGAGGTTAAGGCTTCAGGCCTTCGCGGCCGTGGAGGGGCTGGTTTTCCCACGGGCCTGAAATGGGAGATGCTGGCTGGACAACCTGCTAACAGGGGTAAGTTCCTTGTTTGCAATGCCGACGAAGGAGATCCAGGCGCCTACATGGATCGCAGTGTGATCGAGGGAAATCCTCACCAAATCATAGAAGGGATGCTGATTGGTGCCTATGGGACAGGGGCCACCGAAGGTATCATCTATGTCCGAAACGAATACCCCCTTGCCATTAAACATCTGCTGATCGCCCTTCGCCAGGCAAACCAGCTCGGCCTTCTGGGTGAAAATATCCTGGGCTCTGGATTCTCCTTTCAGGTCCATCTGGTGAGGGGAGCCGGGGCCTTTGTCTGCGGTGAGGAAACGGCCTTGATCAAATCGATCGAAGGAAGGATAGGAGAGCCGCGTCAACGGCCTCCCTTCCCTGTCCAAGAAGGAATCAACCAGAAGCCCACCGTGATCAATAATGTGGAAACCTGGGCCAATATCCCGGTGATCGTTGCATTGGGAGCCCAGGCGTTTGCAGAAGTTGGAACACCTCAGAACACAGGAACCAAGATCTTCAGTCTGGTTGGGAAGATCAAGAACACGGGATTGGTTGAGGTTCCTATGGGAATCACTCTTGAGGAGATCGTGAACCGGATCGGAGGGGGACCCATCCATCAGACAAAGATCAAGGCAGTACAGACCGGAGGTCCCTCTGGAGGGTGTATTCCTGCCCACATGTTCCATCTGCCGATTGATTATGAGAGTCTGGCCAAGGCAGGATCGATCATGGGTTCCGGTGGCATGATCGTCATGGATGAGCATACTTGCATGGTCGACGTGGCTAAGTACTTCATGAATTTCCTGAAGGATGAATCGTGCGGAAAGTGCTTCACCTGCCGGAAAGGCACGCAGCGCATGTATGAAATCCTTGAGGACATCTCCTCAGGAAAAGGGAGGACCGAACAACTCTACCTCCTTCAAGAGTTAGCTCACGTGGTGAAGGACACGGCGATGTGTGGTCTGGGACAGACGGCACCCAATCCTGTTCTTTCCACCCTCCGGTACTTCCCAGAGGAATACCTTGACCACATCCAGAACAGGCGATGCCCTGCAGGGGTGTGCAGAGACCTCATCACTTATTCCATCAACCTAAACTGCACAGGTTGCCAGCTCTGTTTTAAGAACTGTCCTTCCGGGGCCATCACTGGGACAAAAAAGCAACAGCATACCATCCACGCGGAAAAGTGTATCAAGTGCGGGACTTGTAAGAATGTATGCAAGTCTAATGCGGTGGAGATTTCGTCTGAGGGTGACAAACCCATCATGAAAAATTAGATCAAAAGGACGTCCACATGGTCACTCTTAAGATCAATGGTTTGGAGGTATCTGTCGAGGAAAGGACAACCCTCCTTGAGGCTGCACATTTTTTTGGGTTTCCCATCCCGACCCTTTGCCACTTGGAGGGCCTCTCGCCTTACGGAGCATGCCGCCTCTGTGTGGTGGAGATCGGGGAAGGTCTCAAGGCGAAACTGGTCTCTTCCTGCACTTACCCCGTGGAAGAAGGTCTCCATGTCCGGACAGCATCGACGCGGGTCATCCGGGCACGAAAGATGATCCTGGAACTTCTCCTGGCTTCATGTCCCCAGTCTAAAATCATCCAGGACCTGGCTTCGGCTCATGAGATACGGCAACAGCGTTTCCGACAGGAGCACGAGGATTGCATTCTCTGCGGCCGATGTGTCCGAATGTGTGAGGAGCAGATGAAGGCCAAGGCCATCGGGTTTCGAAGCCGGGGTGAAAAAAGGAGCATTGGCACTCCTTTTGATATCCGTTCAGAGGAGTGCCGCCTGTGCGGAGCCTGCATGTATGTCTGTCCCGCGTGCCAGCTCCGTTGTACCTATACGGAACCAGATCAAGCGATCTGTGGGGGATGTGCCAATCTGAGCCCACCCTGCATCGAGAAGGAAAAGTTTGATGATAGGATGTGTTATATGACGCCCTGTGTGGCCTGTGAGATCAAAAAGGATTGACCGGAAAGGAGAAAATAGCAATGTCTCTGTCGAGGATCAACGCTTCTGCTGCAACATTAACAAAAAACAGAACCGAAGGCTCCGTGGTTCCGGCCTCGGGCATGTGTGTGACCTGTGTGGATGGATGCATCGGTATGTGCGAAATCGGCAAATCGGCCTACCGGGGCCACGAGGTCATCTACCCCCAGCCTTTCGGGGTGATTACCACCGCTGCAGAAAAACTCTACCCTGTCGATTATTCCCACTTCAACATCATGGGAACGGCTGCCGGAGCCTTTGGGATTGAGGCAGACAGCGACAAGGCGATCTTCCCTTCTGTCAACCTCGAAGTCATGATCGGCCATGATCGAGGGCTCAAATTTCGTTATCCATGGATTATCTCCGGAATCGGATCAACCGATATAGCGAAGAACAACTGGGAAGGATTGGCCGTTGGGTCTGCCCTCTCGGGTACAGGGCTCACCATCGGTGAAAATGTTGCTGGAATGGACCCGGAGGCCGTCATTAAGAATGGTCGGGTCATTGAAACCGTTGATCTGAAACGCCGGGTCCAACTTTACAAGGATTTTCAGCACGACGGGTTTGGAGCAATCATCGTTCAGGCCAACATCGAGGACACCCGCCTAAGTGTCCATGAATATGCCATTGAGAAACTTGGGGTTGAATGTGTTGAAATCAAATGGGGTCAAGGAGCCAAGGATATCGGCGGCGAAGTGAAGATCAGGAATCTGAAGAAGGCCCAGATGTTACATGAGCGCGGATATATCGTCCTGCCTGACCCAACCCAGCCAGACGTCATCAAGGCCTTTGAACGCGGGGCCTTCAAAGAGTTTGAACGCCATTCAAGGGTTGGAATGGTCACTGAAGACTCTTTTGTAAAAAAGATAGAAGACCTTCGAAAGGCGGGCGCCAAGTATATCTTTCTTAAAACAGGAGCCTATCGACCTGCGGATTTAGCCCGGGCACTCGTCTTTGCTTCAAAGTATAGACTCGACCTTCTCACCGTAGATGCAGCAGGAGGGGGCACAGGGATGAGCCCCTGGCGGATGATGAATGAGTGGGGAGTTCCCCCAGTGGAACTGCACTCTCTCCTTTACCAATATGCAAACCATCTTAGCGAAAAGAAAAAATATGTCCCTCCTTTAGTTGTTGGAGGCGGGTTTACCTTTGAGGATGGGATTTTTAAGGCCCTTTCCCTGGGCTCGCCCTTCGTGAAACTTGTTGGAATGGTTCGGGCACCCATTGCCGCTGCCATGGTGGGCAAGACCATCGGCCGAACGATCGAAAATCAACAGGTTCCAGTTTACATTGAGCGTTTCGGCCGTTCGAAGGATGACATTTTCGTCACAGCGAGCTCCCTTCGAAGGGAATTGGGGGATGAGGTTTTTGAAAAAATCCCCTCGGGCGCCCTGGGTCTATACACCTACTACGAGCGTTTAGCCCAAGGCCTGCGACAACTCATGGCAGGAAGCCGCAAATTTTCTCTCGAGCACATCGCACGGGGCGACATAGCAGCCTTGACGAAAGAAGCCTCACAAATTAGCAGGATTCCTTACGTGATGGATGTGGACAGGAAATTCGTAGAAGAGGTCCTTGATTATTAAATGGAAAAAACCATGAAGGCACCTCTGTGGCGGGTCCTGTTTCCCAACATAGCCTTTGAGCAACCTCACTTCTTACCGGCATTGGAAATGGGTGATAATTGGACCCTCATCAAGCGAGGATAATAGTAGGTAACCGAGATTCCGGAGGGCATATCAATGTTCGCTTCGGAAAGAGAAAGCTGATTGGCGCCAGGATGAGCCTTGGAGAGATCGACGCGAACTCTGAGATGGTCAGGATTCAGGGACGAAAGGAGCCTTTGCGAACCTCTGAGGCGTGCGGTCATCTCTTTCGGGGGGTCCCCTGTAATGACCAGATTTTGAGGAACGGAGTAATATTCAATCGGGATGCTGAAACTGACTTCCCCCTGACGCACACCAATGACAAATGTCCACAGGAGACATACGAGGAACAGAAAGAGAGCCTTTATCCGTATCTCATGAAAGATCTTTTCGGACCATTTCTTCCTCCGTTCGCTTTTCCCCTGAAGAGAGGGAAGATCAGATAGGCTCTTTTGCAAGTCTTCCTTTCTGTCTTTCTTTTCAGTTTTTCCCCTGGAAGCTAACAGGACCTCTTTTCTCTCCTCAGAAATGATAATACATTCTGCGTCTGAAACTTCTGTTATCCCCAATCCTGCACGATGCCGAGCTCCCCATTCTCTTGGAATGGATGGGGATTTAGAAACAGGGAGAAGGGCAGTCGCATACCGAATACGATCACCCGATATGACGACGGCACCGTCGTGTAATGGAGATTGAGGGTTAAAAATACTAATAAACATCGCCTCATTTATTTCAGAATCCAAAAGAGTTTTTCCATGAATGAACTCATCAAGATCATCCCCTCTCTGTAGAATGATTAAACCACCGATCCCCCTGTCGACCATCCTGAAGGCGGCTTCCACAATTTTATCAACACTTTTGTTGGAGAATCTTTCAGGGCTTCGAAAAAGAAACGTTGGAAACTTAATGCTTCCCAACACTTCTCGTATCTCCTGTTGAAAGATAACCACCAGGACAAGGAGCAGGACCGCCCAGAGGTTCTGAAGCCCCCACACGGAGAGGGGTAAATCGATCCACTGGGCAACAACGTAGTAAAAAGGCAAAAACAAGATGACCAGCACCATTCGTAGTGCCCTTTTCATCCTCAATGAGAGATAGAGACGGTAAAGGACGAAGGTCACGATCAAAATATCCAAGCCATCTTGCCAACGAAGAACATGGAGAATGTTTTTCATCGCTCTCCGTCCTGGCGGATATACTCAAAGATTCTTTCCTCCGGAAGAAACTTCTCCGGATACTGTTCCTTCACTTCCTCCATTCTCCTATTTGCTTTCTCAAGATCCATATCAGCTCTCTTGTCCTTCAAGATGAAATTTCTGGCGAATGACCCGGTTAAACCGGGGCCGGTAGATCAGCTCAAAGGCCTCTTCCTTTCCTGGAAAAAGCCCGCAGGCAGCCTGTTTCGCATCCTCAACTACCTTCATGGCCTCTTTAAAGGAAAGATCGCCTTCCTGAATCGACAGGATCGAAAAATCGATTAGAAACCGAAGAAACCGGACTTTCCGGTTCTCTTCGAGGACTTCTTCTGGGTTTTCCATCTCCTCAACCCCTTTGCGACATTCACAGCTTATTGTAACACCTCTTGCCAAATGGATGAGGGGTATGGCCGAATTGGACGTGCTGTTCATGGGAGCGAAGGGAAAACAAAAAGTTGTCATTCCCCGACCTACGATCAATTTTGACGGGTCGGGGAATCCAGTGTTTTCAGGGGTCTCTGGATGCCCCCGTATCAAGTGCCCCGTGTCAAGCACGGGGCAGGCTAAGACAGGCTCCTCGATCCTGGCATGACGGCCCGACAGAGTTTATGGACAGGCTCTAATTATCCTCTGCCGTAAGTTCTTTCGGCGTTCTGGATGATTACGTCGAGTTCCTCCTGGACCTCTTTGGGTAGAGGCTCGGGCTTGTGGGTGGCCAGGATCTCCCGGGCCTTCTCGCGGGCCACATCCCGGATGTCCTTTGCCCCCCGGGCTTCCCAGGTCTCATAAGTCGTGCGATCAAAGAGCCCGGGCAGGTAATGTTCTGTTCGGATATGGTTCAAGGTATGCCGCAGGCCCATAAAGTTTTTCCTCGGGCCAACCTGCTTGATGGCATCGAAGCTCAGGGTTTCCGGTGTCACCCGGATTCCCTCTAAAATCCGTGAAACCATGCCCAGCATCTCATTATCGATCACATACTGCTCGTAGCTTGCCTGAAGACAGCACTCCAGAAGCCCTGCCGCGTCATGGATGTAGTTTCCCCCTGCCAGGGCAATCGTCAAGGCCTGAAGCGCCTTCTCCACACCTGCCTGGGCATCCGACATTTTGGAATCGGACATCCCCCCCGTGCTGTACGTTGGCACGCGATAGAATCTGGCCATCTGATTGAATGCGGCATTAATCAGGCCCAGCTCCGCTGCTCCGGAAGCCAGCATCCCGGTCCGCATATCGCTGATGGAGCTGATGTTACCCCAGAGAATTGGAATGCCGGGCCTTACCATGTGAGCCAATGTAACCCCTGTCATGGTCTCGGCGATGGTGAGCATGACGATTCCGGCCAGGGGTGATGGCCCGGTTGTCCCTCCCTGCGGATCGGATCCGAGTATCATCGGACATCCCATCCGGGCCAGAGCAATGATCCCGCCGAGGCTCTTGCTGTCCCACTGGAGGGGAGATACGCCAAGCAGGTTGACAATGATCATCGGTCGGAGCTGAAAGGCCTTTTCACCCCCTGCTACAGCGATTCCCATGCGACAGAGGTCGATGGCCCCCTGCGTTGAAAAGGAGTTCATGCTGACCTGTTTGGTCGTGTTGTTGAACGCTGCCTTCGCCATATAGAGCTCACCGATATTCTGATTGACATCGGACGGCATCATCATCCCCTTGAAGAAATGGACAAACTCAAGTGCATCGATCAACCTGGGAAAATCCTCGCAGTCCCTGTACGTCCCCATCCGAACCTTCCCTGTTTCAAGGTCTCTCACCTTAATGGGGAGAGTTCCCGGACCGAAATAGACCCGGTCTCCTTCTGCGTGAATGTCTTTCCTGGGATCTCGCGCGGCAAGAAGAACGGAAGAGGGAGAAAGTCTGAGCGCTTCTTCCACAAGGTTTCTCGGAATTTTGACGATCCGGGTCGAATGATCAACGACCGCTCCATGCTTCTCAAATATGGCAAGGGCTTCTTCATGGTCCATGAAACATCCCACCTGCTGGAGGACATCAAGGGCCCGCTGATGGATTTCTTCAATCTCATTCTGTTTCAGAAACTTGAGCTGCCCACCCTTCAAGTTCCAGGCATCCATTTTGATTTCTCCTTCTTAACCCCTCACACCGCTTTCGCGCTAAAGCCTTCTGCCGCGTAAGCGCCGGAAGACAACCAAGAAGTGCCTTCCCTAATCCAGTTTCCTCTCCTGCTTCGAGACGTTTGGTCTTCCCGTTGCCTGAAGCCGTAGCAGCGTTGCCAGATAGACCTCTTGACCTGTACTCGTTTTCACCTTCTTCTCTTCCGTTGAAAAATCGATCAATGGGTCAGCGACATGATTCTTAAACATCTGATCCCTTGCAAGACTCTCAAGAACCCTTCTTCCCTGATCGAGCGCTTCCGGAAGCTGATCATAAACGTCTTTTCCTTTGGGTGTGTGAAGAGAATATTTCCCTGAAGCAGTGGGTCTGACCTCGCCGGTCAGGCTGACATGCACCGTCCCAACAACCGCACCCACCGCACAAGCAACGGAATACGGCTCGGGAAGGATGCATTCTGCATTGAGCTTCTCGAAGGCAGCCGGAAGGTAGGCACCAGCCGGAGCGCCTACTCCAATGACCGGAGCGGTCAGAGTCACCTGCACGTCCAGATCAATTCCAGCTTTTGTGTTATATGCTTTCCGGAACCACTGCTGTGCCGTCCACCGGAGAGACTCGATATCCGTATCTCCCACGAAACAGACCGTCTCCAGGCACAGCCTCTTGCAGATCTCCTCTTCAACGGCTTCTTCAAAAGCGCCTTCCTCCATGCCTGCGTGCTTTGCAAAGACAGCCAAACCGAGCTCAGAGGCCTCCCGGTTTCCAAAATGGAATTTCCCCGAAGCGACTCGTATATCCGTTGGTGTCAATGCGCTGCGATAGGTGTCCCCATTCCTTTCGTTCTCTTTTATACTCAGTATCGTTGACCATTGGTCCGGATCGTCGAAAAGCAGATATTCGCTTACAACTCTGGGGTTCGAAACGCCTTGAATGAAAAGGGAACAGGGATTGCCGTTACGGGGTCGGTAGCCTTTAACCCGTTGAAGGATAACCTTTAAAAGATCGATGGCCTCCGGATACTGTTCAGCGAGAAGGCATAATGGGACAACCCGCCTGGGCCCAATGGATAAGCGCCCTTCTTCCTCGATAGAGATAAGGCTATCCCCGCCAAGTCCAATGGTCCTTACCTTCGCTGCCTCGACATGGGTCTTCCACCTTCCCACCTGTGCTCCCTGAGGGTTGATCGATACTCTTCCGTCGGTCAGGAGGGCCATGTCGGTGGTCGTTCCACCCATGTCCACAATGATGGCATTTTCCGTATTTGCCAGAAATTTTGCTCCCAGGATGCTCGCT
>DATIGG010000224.1:0-3944 GCA_035454825.1 Thermodesulfobacteriota bacterium
ACATCGCGGGTATTACTTCCTTGTACTCCACAAACGGTCATTCTGTCAAAGTATAGCTGATTTCAGCCGATAATCAGCGGTGGCCGTTCTTTCTTGACAAACTCCCCCTTTTCGCATATATTCAACTCGATTAAGAGCGAGTTCATATCATTTCATTTGTCTCCGGGCTTGTTGTGATTTCACCGATAGAAGGTTTCCAAGCACCGGAGTCCGCACGGATTTTTCATCCCTCCTGATTAAGAGGTACAATTATTTGGACGATGTCCCGATTCGGCCAACAAAAAATCTTATACGGAGGAATTCATGAAGATAGACATTTACACTCATGTGATGCCATCAAAGTATAAAAATGCTCTTTATAAATATTCTGACAAATTTGCGACTGAAAAAAATTTTATGGAAAGACGCGTTACCTTAACCGACCACAATGAAAGACTCCGTATTCTCGATCGTTACGAAGATATCGTTCAGGTATTGTCCGTAACTTTACCTCCGTTAGAAGAAATCGTCAACCCCAAGGAGGCGGTTGGACTGGCACGGACTGCAAATGACGAGATGAAGGGGTTGGTGGTTAAATATCCCAAAAAATATATTACTGCGATTGCAAATCTGCCGCTGAATAATATAGACGCATCGATGAAGGAGGCAGAAAGGGCCATAAAAGAATTGGGATTCAGGGGCATTCAAATCTTCACCTCCATTCAGGGGAAGCCATTGAGTTCAGAAGAGTTTATGCCTTTATATAAAATGATGGTAGATTTTGATTTGCCTATTTGGATCCATCCGCTTCGAAGGTCTTCGGTTCCTGACTATCCGACTGAAAAAAGTTCATTTCACCAGATATTCTCCATCTTCGGATGGCCCTATGATACAACTGCGGCAATGACACGCCTGGTTTTTTGTGGTATTTTTGAAAAATTTCCTAAGATTAAGTTCATCACTCATCATTGTGGTGGGATGGTTCCCTACTTTGCGGACAGGATCACTGTCCATTACAACAATGGTTTAGAACGTCTCGGACAAAAATTCTTTCCAGGACTTAAAAAGCCTCCCATCGAATATTTCAGGATGTTCTATAATGATACTGCCCTGAACGGGAGTGCCTCTGGTCTCAGATGTGGCTACGACTTCTTCGGGGAAGACCATCTCCTTTTTGGTTCGGATATGCCTTATGATGTCGAAAACGGCGCCATTGCGATCCGGGAAACGATAGAAGCTGTTGAGAGAATGAATATCCCGGATTCAAGCAAAAAGAAAATCTATGAGGGAAATGCTCGAAATTTACTGCACCTTTAACATGGTTGGGTCGCATCCGGGATCAAACCCATATCAAAGGAGGTAGCGTATGAAGTCAAGAAGATGGAACATGGGAAAGAGGATGTTTTTATGTGGATTTCTCCTTATTCTGATCCCCTCTCTTCTGTGGGCCCAGGGGTATCCGACCAAACCGATCAATATGCTCATTACTTTCTCCCCCGGAGGTTCTGCAGATCCCTCGATGCGCTTAATCGCAAGCAAGGCGGAAAAGTTTCTGGGCCAACCTTTTGTCATTACAAATAATGGCGGAGGGGGAGGGTCCGTCGCCATGGCGATTCTCGCAAAAGAAAAGCCGGATGGCTATTACATTGCCGGCTGCAGCAGCACCAGTTTGATTAGGATCCCACAATTCCGCACGGTTCCATACAAGCATGAGGATTTTACTCCCATCATGCATTTTGGGGCCCCCCCATCCTGTCTCGTTGTAAAGGCAGATTCACCGTGGAAAACGTTAAAGGAGTTTGTGGATTACGCGAAGAAGAACCCCGGAAAGGTCACCTACAGTTCCATGGGAATCGGTTCACCCATGCACCTGGCCATGGAATACATTGCGAAGCAGGAAGGGATTCAATGGACCCATGTCCCCTACCCTGGGAGCGGTCCTGCTTTCACCGCTTTTTTGGGTGGTCATGTGACGGCCCAGTCAGGCAGTTCGGAATCCTTCCCCCATGTCAGGGAAGGAAGTGTCCGTCTCTTGGCTATTCACCACGAGAAGCGATTTAAGTCTTTCCCGGATGTCCCTACATTTCGAGAGATGGGATACGACTTCATCAATGAGAGTGTGTTTATGTTTGCTGCGCCAAAAGGAACGCCCCCAGCCATTGTCAATAAATTAGACGAAGCCTTTCGAAGAGCCATGGATGATCCAGAGTTTATCCAGGCCATGGATAAATTGGAGATCGTCGTCGGCTATCGAAACTCCAAGGATTTGGAAAAGTATCTGGACGATGCCTATGTCCGCCTCGGGAAGATGATCAGGGAACTGAAGCTTCCAAAACAACCCGCGAAGTAATAGCCATCATGAAGGCGTATGATCAGGGAAGCAGCCTCTTCTGGCTGCTTTTCTCCGTCTTTGTTTTTATTGAATCCAACCGCTTAGGAATCGGTACGCTTCAAAACCCGGAAACCGGTTTTATATCCTTTGGAGCTTCTATACTTCTGGGGATTTTCTCGATCACTCTATTTCTTCAATCGTCTTTTAGAAAGGAAGAGGCAAAGACCAAATCTCCCTTCCAAGGAACACTGTGGAAAAGGGTCTTCCTTGTTCTGATCGCCCTCCTTCTTTATACAAAGTTCATGCCTGTCGGAGGCTACCTCATCAGCACATTTCTCTTGATGACTTTCCTGTTCTTTATTGTCGAGAGGCAAAAGCTGCGATGGGTTTTGGTGCTCTCCTCACTTGCCACCCTCGTGACCTATTATGTTTTCTCAAAGTGGCTAAACTGCCAATTTCCCCCAGGCCTCTTTGGGTTTTGAAAGGAAGAAATGGAGTTTTTTCAGAACATCCTTTTAGGTTTTCAAGTGGTGCTCGACCCTACGAATCTCCTTTTATGTTTTATAGGAGTAGTGGTAGGGACCATGGTGGGGGTACTCCCTGGGATAGGACCTGTCGGCGCGATGGCCCTCTTGCTTCCGGCGACCTTTAGAGCTACGCCCACGTCGAGCATCATCATGCTGGCGGGTATCTATTATGGAGCCATGTACGGAGGATCCACGACCTCCATCTTAATCAATATCCCTGGAGAAGCAGCCTCTGTGGTCACTTGCCTCGATGGGTATCAAATGGCCAGGCAAGGTCGCGCAGGTCCTGCATTGGGAATGGCAGCCATGGGATCTTTTATTGCAGGGACACTGAGCGTCATTGGTCTGATGTGGATTGCTCATCCTCTGGCCAAGGCGGCCCTCCGTTTTGGCCCCCCCGAATACCTTGCCCTGATGTGCACCGGATTGATCATCCTAACCTATTTGGCCCAGGGTTCTATTTTGAAGGCATTGATGATGGCTCTGGTCGGCATCATCATTGGAAATGTTGGGCTTGATATGATCACCGGTCTCCCCAGATTCACCTTCGGAATCGATGAACTGACGGATGGAGTTGGCATCATCCCAGTGGTCATGGGCCTCTTCGGAATATCCGAGGTTCTCATCAATATTGAACGCACACTGAAAAGGGATATCTTTCAAACCCAGATCGGTCATCTCTGGCCTTCTTTAAAGGATTGGTCAGTTGCAAAATGGTCTATTCTGAGAGGGACTCTTATTGGATTTCTCCTTGGCATTCTCCCGGGGGGCGGGGCCATCCTCTCTTCCTTTGTCTCTTATGCCGTAGAGAAAAAGGTCTCCAAGCACCCAGATAGATTCGGAAAGGGTGCCATCGAAGGGGTGGCTGCCCCAGAATCAGCCAATAACGCTGCTGCAGGAGGTGCCTTAATCCCATTGCTTTCTCTGGGCATCCCTCCAAATGTGGTCATGGCGATGCTCTATACCGCTCTGATGATCCATGGAATTCAACCCGGTCCGCTCCTGCTTAAAAATAACCCTGATCTCTTCTGGGGCCTAGTCGCAAGTATGTATTTGGGCAATGTCCTTCTCCTTCTTCTCAACCTTCCCCTGATCGGCATGTGGGT
>DATIGG010000225.1:0-5980 GCA_035454825.1 Thermodesulfobacteriota bacterium
GGCATCGCACAACTCTACGAGGTGTGGGTACAGCTTCGAGGCAAGGCCGGGCGGAGGCAGGTTCCCAAACCTAACTTGAGGGTTGGGGCGGCTCACAACCTTGGCGGGACAGGGGGAACTTGCACATTTACCATTCTGGAGAGGAGATAATCGGGTGAATAACAAACCTTTCAATGACACATCCTACGAGCAGTTTCTTAACGAAGGCAAACTTATGGGCTCGAAATGCAAGAAGTGTGGAGCCCTGGCATTGCCTCCACGTTCAATCTGCATCTCTTGCTTCAATGGCGAGATGGAGTGGATAGAGTTCAAGGGCACCGGTAATCTTGCTGCCTTTACCAGCATCGTGGTCGCTCCCCCTTCCATGGTCCGGGAAGGTTTTAACCGGAATAACCCCTATATTGTGGGAGTGATAGAACTGGACGAGGGACTGAAAGCCGTGGCCCGTATTGTTGGAATGGACGCCAAGAAACCTGAACAAATTAAGGTTGGAACTCCTCTTACGGCAGAATTTCTTAACAAAGGAGAAGGGCTCGAGGGAAAAACAATCTTGGTCTTTAAGTCTTTGAAAGCATCAGAATGAATCAATTCTTTTCTAAAGGAGTGAGACAATGGCAAAGCTGATTACTGGAGGTTTGGGGTTTATAGGGACTTATCTTGCTCGGACTCTCTTGGAAAAAGGGGAAGAGGTTGTCCTTTTCGATGTGGTTACCCATTCCCCACTCATCAAAGACATCAAGAATAGGGTGAAGATCGTCCAGGGAGACCTCGCCTCCTGGGCGGACGTTCTTCATGCTATTAAAGACCACAAGATAGACGCCGTCTATCATACCGGCGCCCTCCTCTCTGCCTCTGCCGAGGAAAAACCGATTACTGCTTATCACGTGAATGCAAGTGGGACGTTCAATGTCCTCGAGGCAGCAAGGTTATTTAAGGTGAAACGGGTGATCTATCTGAGCACCATTGCCTCCTATGGGCTCGGCATTCCAGACATTGTGAATGAAGATACCATTCAAATGCCCATCTCCATGTATGGCGTTACGAAAGTTTTCTCTGAAAGGCTCGGAGAATACTATTACCGGAAATTCGGAGTTGATTTCAGGGGAGTCCGATTGCCCGCAGTCATCGGCCCCGGGAGAGGAGGAGGAGGAGCCTCTGCATACAGCACCCTGATGATCTCTGAATCGGCTCTTGGCCGACCCTACGAGGTTTTCGTTGAAGAGGATGTGCGAATGCCGCTCCTCTATATTAAGGATGCAGTGGACTGTCTCATCCGGTTGTACGAAGCAAAAAATACGAGGCTTAAGAGAAGGGTCTATTGCATTGCAGGTTTTTCACCGACGGCCAAGGAAATCTTCGATGCGGTCAAGAAAGTCCTTCCTAAAGCAGATCTGCGATTCAAGCCGAATCAGGAACTGACGGAGATTGTCCGCAGCTGGCCTAAGTTTCTTGATGAAACCCGGGCAACAGAAGAGTGGGACTGGAAGACCCAGTATCGTCTTGACGATTCTGTTAGGAGCTTCGTTCAAGAGGTTCAGGCCCATCCAGAGATTTATGGGTAACCCTTCCTGCTTCTAAAGGAATGGCAAAGGATTGAGGAGTTCGAAATGAATCTCTCCACAATCAAAAAAGTGAGCGTCATTGGCTCAGGGATTATGGGCCATGGAATCGGCCAGACGTTTGCCCTGGGAGGATATGAAGTCACCTTAAATGACATCAGCGATGAACTCTTAAACAAGGCCCGTCAGCAGATTCGAAAAAACCTCGACACCTTCATTGAGTTTGGGATCACAACAAATGAAGCTGCAAAAGAGGCCTACACAAGGATTGGGACCGCGACAAGCTTAAAAGAAGCTGTCAGGGATTCCGATTTTGTTGTCGAAGCTCTTCCTGAAGTCATGGATTTGAAAAAACGCGTCTTCAGGGAACTGGATGAGCTCTGCCCTCCCCATACCATCATCGCCAGTAACACCTCTGGTTTGAGCCTTACGGAGATGGCCTCCGGAATCAAACGGCAAGATAAGGCAGTCATTGCCCACTGGTGGAATCCTCCCCACATCATACCGGTCGTTGAAATCGTGAAAGGACGGTTCACTGCTGATGAAACGGTAAACCTTACTTATCAGCTCTTGCTGGATATTGGAAAGAGGCCCGTCCGAATCCTAAAAGAGGTTCCTGGCTTTTTGGGAAATCGCCTGCAGTTTGCCCTCTACCGCGAAGCCTTGGCCTGCCTAAAGGAAGGAGTTGCATCAGCAGAAGATATTGATCTTGCAGTTAAAGGAACATTCGGTTTTCGACTTCCCACGATTGGCCCTTTAGAAACAAGTGACTTCGGCGGTCTTGATACATTCTTAAGTATCTCAGAATACCTCTTTAAGGAGATCGACTGTTCGACAGAATCACCGGATATCCTGAAAGAGAAGGTGAAAATCGGAAAACTGGGCGTCAAGACAGGGGAGGGTTTCTATGCCTACCCCGGTGAGAAGGCACAAGAGAAGATTAAAGAGCGCGACCGTCAATTCCTCCAACGATTGAAATGCCTCTACCACAAAAAATAATTTCTCTTGACAAGCGTGAAAATCTTTGATTAGTTAGATGAGCATTTTTTTTGAACAATTAAATCCAAAAAGGAGGTAAAGATCATGAAGAAGTTGCTCGGAGTTTTTATGGTTGTTGTCATGTGTGTCTGTTTGAGTGTTGGCCTTGGTTTTGCCCAGCCCAAGGCCGTTCAGTGGAAATTGGTCACCACCTGGACGCCCGCAATCAACCTCATTGAAGCGGACAAGTATTTCGCCAAGGCAGTAGGGGAATTGAGCGGAGGCCATTTTAAGATTACGGTTCACCCGGCCGGTGAACTGGTACCCGCCATGGAGGTTTTCAACGCCATTTCAAAAGGGACATTCGAAATCGGAGGCGAATGGCCGAACTATTGGGCTGGCAAGAACTCGGTCTTTGACATCTTAGGGTCTTATCCCATGGGACTCTGCCAGTATGACTACATCAACTGGTATTACTTTGGCGGCGGAAAGGCGATCTATAACGAAATGTATGGAAAATTCAATATGATCTACTTCCCACACTCTGTGACTCCGATGGAATCAGGAATCCGAACCCTGATGCCTATCAAGTCCCTTGCGGACTACAAAGGGAAGAAGTTGAGAATGTCCGGAAAGGCCCAGGGCCACATCCTCAGAAAACTCGGAGCCTCCCAGGTGATGCTGGCCGGCGGAGAGATCTATCAGGCCCTTCAGATGAAAACCATTGACGGTGCGGAGTTTAACAGCGATGCCTGTGACTGGGGCATGGGCTTTGGCGAGGTGACTAAGTATAATATTGGTCCTGGATGGCATCAACCCGCTTCTCTTCTTGGTGTGATGATCAATAAAGACGCTTGGGCTAAACTCCCTGATGAATATAAAAGAATCATAGAACTGGCCGCTCAAGCAGGCTGTTCCTATATGAGCTCCTGGTTCGAACATGAAAACGTGGCAGCCCTTGAAAAATTCAAAAAGGCTGGAACCCAGGTCTTCAAACTCAGCAATGAGGATCTCAAGGTCTTGGAAGGATACTCTTGGGAATATCTCCTCGAAGAAGCGAAGAGAAACCCGGACTTCGCCAAGGCTGCTGTGTCCCAGTTTCAGTACTTGAAGGATTTCCGTGGCATTCGGGATAAGCAGGAACCCTTTGGCCAGGGGCGAAACCCCTTCACCATTCCTAACCTTCCCGGCTTGAAGTAAGAAAATTCCTTGGCCCCCGATCCGGATCGGGGGCCATTCAATCCCTAATAACGAGGAAACAATAATGGGAAAGAATAAATGGACTGTTTTTGCCAGAAAGATCGATGCCGTCAGCAACTGGTTTGGCAAAATCTTCAGCTATCTGGTTCTCCCGCTGACGGCGCTCATCGTCTTCGAGGTCATCACCCGAAGATTCTTTAACGCCCCCACGATCTGGACCTTTGAGCTCAGCAATTTCCTCTTCGGTTCTCATTTCATGCTCGTAGCAGCCTATGGTCTCCTTTACAAGGCCCACGTTTCAATTGACCTGGTCTCGATGCGTTTCTCACGCCAAACCCAGGAAAAGTTCCAACTCTTCTGTTATTTCACGATGTTCTTTCCGTTTGTGTTAACGATCTTATACCATGGGATCATCTTTGCGAAAGATGCCTGGGCCATGGGGGAAACTTCATGGAGTGTCTGGGGACCACCGCTTTACCCCATCAAGACCGTCATCCCTGTGACAGCATTTCTTCTTCTTTTCCAGGGTATTTCCGAGGTGATCAAGAAGTTCATATTCCTTAAAACTGGAGAGGTGTTATGAGTTCGGAATTGATAGCCATACTCATGTTCGTGGTCCTCGTGATCTTTCTTTTCATGGGGCACCCCCTTGCCTTTGTTCTTGGCGGTGTTGGGATTCTCTTCGGCCTGTTTGGCCTCGGGTTTCATGCCTTCGGAATGCTGATGAACCGTATCTACGGCACCATGGACAATTTTGTTCTGGTCGCTATTACGCTCTTCATTCTTATGGGAAATTTCCTGACCATGTCTGGAGTGGCGGATGAATTGTTTAAGAAACTGCGGGTGCTCTTAGGCCCCATCCCAGGAGGCGTGGGTCTCGCTGTCATCGTGGTCTGCATCATATTTGCAGCTTGCACAGGCATTATTGGCGCCTCGGTTGTCACCATGGGGCTCCTCGCCGGGCCGATGTTGATCAGGTATGGCTACCAAAAAGAGATAACCATGGGCATGGTTGCTGCGGGAGGGAGCCTTGGAATTCTTATCCCGCCGAGCATCATGCTGGTCATGATGGCTGACCAGGGAGCTATGTCAGCCGGAAAACTTCTCATGGCTGGAGTGTTACCGGGAGTCACCCTCGGCATTCTTTATATGATCTATATCGGCCTCCGGTGCACAATCAACCCCAAAATAGGCCCGCCCATTCCCAAGGAGGAGTTAGGCCAGATTCCGATGAAGGTGAGGATCATCGACTCCTTAAAATTTGCCTTGCCCCCATTAGCCTTAATTTTCCTGGTTTTGGGAGCCATTTTCTTCGGTATCGCCACACCTACAGAGGCGGCGGGTGTTGGTGCCGCAGCCTCTTTCTTGATGATTATTGCCTACCGAAGATTTGAATGGAGAAACTTTAAGGACTGCATGTATGCCACGGCTAAAACAGTAACAATGGTAATGATCATTTTAGTTGGGGCCAGTTGTTTTACAGGCGTTTTCCTGGCCCTTGGGGGAGGTCAAGCCCTGGTGGATATGATCATCGGCCTCGGACTGGGCAAATGGGGAACCTATGCCCTCATGCAGACCATCTATATCATTTTGGGCTGTTTCATCGATTGGATCGGCATTGTCATGATTACCTTTCCAATCTTTTTGCCCGTTGCCAAGGCCCTGGGTTTTGACATGCTCTGGTTCACAGCCATGTTAGCGATCAATTTACAGATGTCATTTCTGACTCCACCTTTTGGTTATGCCCTCTTCTACCTCTCGGGAATGGGAATGGAGGGTATCACGCTTGGCCACATCTACCGCGGAGTTGTTCCGTTCCTTATTCTCCAGGCCATTGGTGTCTTTTTCTGCACAATCTTCCCTGATATCGTTGTCTGGCTTCCGAATGCCATGCTTGGGAAATAAATAGAGGAGAAAGACCATGATTCCCAGAATTAAAAACATTCTTTACGCCACAGACCTGAGCAAAAACTCTGCCTATGCCTTCCGTTATGCTGTCAACTCGGCCCAGAAACATGACGCCCAGATTCACATCCTCCATGTGATCGAAACAGTCCCTCCTTCAACGGAAGGGCTCTTGTCTTCTATTTTGAGCGAGGATAAGATTCAAAAGATAAGGGAAGAATCAAAGGAGAACCTGGCCAAACGGATAAAAGAAAGAGTGAATCAATTTGCTGAGCGGGAACTCAAGGACGACCCGGAAACTCTGAAGAGAGTGGCTTCGATCACGGTCGTTTTGGGCG
>DATIGG010000226.1:0-2348 GCA_035454825.1 Thermodesulfobacteriota bacterium
GGTCCCCTTTGGATCCTACCCACCCCCACCCTACCCCTCCCCCTGAAAGGGAGGGAAATAGCCACCTTCCTCCCCCTTCAAGGGGGAGGTTAGGAGGGGGATGGGGATCTGCTGGAGCAAGATTAATATGTCTTCTCAATTATGGACTCATTAGTAATTTCTCTTTCTGCTGGGTGAGCATGACAATATGTTTGATCTCTTCGTTGATCAGGGCATCGATCTGGTCCTTTCCGAAGGATTCCGGTACGGCTTTCTTCATCGTGCTGTAGAAAACGACGGAGTCTTTTTCGAAAGTGATGGCAAGATCGAGGACCTCCTGGGGGGCCTTCAGGGTTGAGACGAGACCGGGGATGTCTCTGCTCTTGACGAACACATGGCTGTCCGCGGTTGCCCTGATGTACATTTGAAGCTCTGAATCTGGATCAAAGAGATTTTCCTTTTTTGCAGCTTCTGGAAATTGGAGCTTCAGCTTTTCGAAGAGATCGATATGCTGGTTTTCCCAAAGCGCCAGCTCGTGAAAGAGCTTTTTTGCCGCAACCCCCTGGGCCTGCTTTGCTGCCGTTTCATAAAAGAGCTTTCCATTGGTCTCAATCTGAACCCCGATCTGAAAGATCTCGCCGGCGTTAAAATAAATCGACATTTTTAGCTCCTTTCATATGGAAGGGTTATCTCTCGGCAAAGCGGATGAACCTTTAATCTTTTGCTGTGAAAGGATCCTTTCCAAACAGGTCTCGAACCGCTGGTCATCATCTAACGTCCGCTTCTTCGGGCCTTTCGTCCTGCCGCCACTTCGGCGGAATTTGGCCTTGACCTCCCGCTCTTCCAGGAGAAATCCCATTTTCTCTGAACGAAACTCATGGCCAGCCGGACTCAAACCTCTCGCTCCCTTTCCGAGAACGATCGCTGCAAGCCCCCAATCCTGTGTAACGACGATATCTCCGGTCTCGGTTGAATTGATAATTTTAAGGTCTGCTTCCTGGGGGTCGGTCCCCACAATGATATGATGATCCGATTCGATATGGTGATCGAAACTTGCCACTGTCCAAACAGGGACTTCGTATTTTTGTCCCACATGGAGGCACATTCGCAATACGGATTTTGGGCAGGCGTCGGCATCGACTAAAATCTTCATCGTCAGCGTTTAACCTCTTTTTTCCTACATCTGTTCAACATGATAGCCTTTTGCTTTAAGGATCTCGACAATCCCTTTATTCCCAACGAGATGGCCTGCGCCAACAATGACAAAATAGGTTTCTTTCATCTTTAAAAAATCGGCGATTTTTGAAGCCATGTTCTTATTACGATCGTTAATGAGGATATCATAGACTGAAGAGAGCCTTTTATCCTCCTCGATACTTTTGGTCATGATTCTCTCCAAACCGTTCACATCACCCGAGGTCCAGGCTTGTAACAATTCTTTGACCTCCTGACTCTGGGTGTTTGCGTCCTTCAAGGCCAGCAATAAGAACAGTTCCTGGTCATGGTCATTGAAATTGGATAAGAGGTTGATCTGATAATCAAGGCTTTCCAGTTCCAAGATCCTTTTCTTCCCGTCCGCTTTGGAAAGAAAATGCTTATCGATCCCATAATTCGGATCGAACCCTAACTTTAAGAATTCGACCGAGGTGAACATGAGCCCCAGAAACCATGGCTTCTGCTTGTTGATCAGCTCCAGAGGTAGCCCCAGTCCTTCAGCCCTTTTTCGAATGAGCTCAAAAGTCTCTCTAGAGACATGTTTCTCCAAAGTATCGTCACCGAGATAGATGGCCTTTTCTATCAATTTTTGAAGGTCCATTTGACGGGTATCTCCAATATTTGCTTCAACAGCGAGAAGATCCGCTCGATCAAAGGCCTCTTCAATCTTTTCGTTTAGAGGATAAAGCTCTTTCTTGAAGAGATGGATCGAACCCAGGAGATAGACCGTGTTCGTTTCTGATTGAACCTTCCATAAAAAGCTTTTCGAATCCGCAGAACCAGATTCCTGGAGACAAACAAAAGAATTGAGTAAGAAAAGTATGAAAACTACGAACAAAACTCGTTTCACTTTTCTAATCATAATGATTCTCTAACTCCTATCCTAGCTTTTCCTTCTATTATACGTGTTACGCCTATTATGAAAGTTCACGGGACTTTACCAAAGAGAGACGATCAAGAACAATAAAAATCTCTTTGGATATGCCAAATATAGACGAGATTAAAAAGGGCAGAACCATTTGGCTCTGCCCTTCCTTCTTTTTACTCTAATCCTGCCTGCCATCAGGCCAAAGGGTTATATCACTTATTCATCAAATACTCATGAATGGAATTGGCGGCTTTTCGGCCGGCGCCCATGGCAAGGATGACCGTGG
>DATIGG010000227.1:0-7437 GCA_035454825.1 Thermodesulfobacteriota bacterium
CCTTGAAGATGGGTGTCGAGAAGGTTCTCAAAGAGCAGGTTCCGGAAGTGAAGAGCGTCGAAGCTATACAGTGACTCAAGGGGGGCCGTGGTTCTATTTAGGAGGTTTCCAATGGAGACACCTCAACTGACTCCTCAGGCGTTGGCGATCCTTGAGAAGCGTTATCTCATGAAAGACGCTCAAGGCAAGGTGATGGAGTCACCTGATGAAATGTTTTGGAGGGTTGCACGGAATGTAGCTGAGGCTGAGCGTCTTTACTCCAAGCATTCTTCATTTGAAGAATTATCTGAATCTTTTTTCAGGATGATGGCCCATTTGGACTTCCTGCCCAATTCTCCTTGCCTCATGAACGCGGGGAGAGAGCTCCAGCAACTTGCTGCCTGTTTTGTTCTACCGATTGATGATTCCCTCGATTCGATCTTTGAGACAGTGAAACAGACCGCCCTCATTCACCAAAGCGGGGGAGGAACCGGTTTTTCTTTCAGCCGTCTGCGTCCAAGATCGGATAGCGTCCAGTCCACAGGAGGAGTGGCGAGCGGCCCGGTCTCTTTCATGAGGGTTTTCAATATGACAACCGAGGTCATTAAGCAGGGCGGGACGAGAAGAGGGGCCAATATGGGTGTCTTGAGGGTAGACCATCCGGATATCATGGACTTCATCACGATCAAGCAACGTTCGACCGAGATGGAGAATTTCAATTTGTCTGTGGGAGTCACTAAACCTTTTATGGAAGCGCTCATGAAGGATGCGGACTATCCCCTGATCAGTCCGAGAACGAAAAAAGAGGTCCAGCGGTTAAAGGCTAAAGAGGTGTTTTCAGCCATGGTCACTGCTGCGTGGGAAAGCGGTGACCCGGGAATTTTATTCCTGGATCGAATCAACGAGGCCAACCCGACCCCACTGCTGGGCGAAATTGAGAGCACGAATCCCTGCGGCGAAGTGCCTCTCCTTCCTTACGAGGCCTGTGTCCTGGGGTCCATCAACCTGCTCCATATGGCCAAAAGGAGAAGTGGGGCATGGGAAATTGATTTTGAAAAGCTCAAAGAGGCGGTAAGGACGGCTGTGCACTTTTTAGACAATATGATCGACATGAACCAGTATCCTATGCCGGAAATCGCTGAGAGGACAGGAGGAAACCGTAAGATTGGCTTGGGGGTAATGGGACTGGCCCATCTCTTCATTCGCCTGGGAGTTCCCTATCCTTCTTCAAAAGCCATCGAAGTAGCAAAGGGGATCATGAGTTTCATTGAGCATCAGGCCCGGGAACGGTCGATGGAATTGGCTGAGATGAGAGGTGTCTTTCCTAATTTTAAGGGGTCACTTTATGACCAGCCCAGGGGAATGAGACTGAGAAATGCAACTCTTACTTCCATCGCTCCCACAGGCACCCTGGGTCTTATCGCCAACTGTTCGAGCGGCATTGAGCCTCTTTTTGCCATTCAATATACGCGGAGAGCGTTGGAGGATATGGAATTCCGCATGGTCGATCGTCTTTTTATCGAAATCGGAGAGAAAGAAGGGTTTTTGACGCCTGACGTCACCCAGGCGCTATCAGAAGGAGTCACTCTTCAGGAATTGGCCCAAATCCCGAAATGGATAAAAGACCTTTTCGTTACAACCTTTGAGATACCTCCGATCTGGCACATCAAGATTCAGGCAGCTTTTCAGGAATACACGGATAATGCTGTTTCGAAAACGATTAACTTTCCACGGGATGCGACCAAGGAAGAGATCAAGGAGGCTTTCCTGGTCGCTTACCAGGAACGATGCAAAGGCATCACCATCTATCGAAGCGGGAGCAAAACAAAACAGGTCTTAGCCTGTGGCACAAAACAGGTCTGTTAATGACTGCATAGCGCAAAGCGCTTAGCGCATGGGGCAAGATTTAAACAGACAAAAGCATAGCCTGAAGCCCGCAGGCGCTCAGCAAACTAACGGGGACGAGAAATGTCATACGGCCTGCCGTTTGTAATGTAGGCCAATTCCAGGCGAGAATCCAGAATGCGGCCTGCGTCATGCTCTTTGGGAGAAGTCACATGTACCCTTTAGTGGATAAAGAGAAATGCACTGGTTGCGAAAACTGCGTCGATGTCTGCCCAAGCGAGGTCTATGAGATGAAGGAAGATAAATCCACCGCTGCGCGCCCGGAAGACTGCATCGAATGCTGGGTCTGTGTCAATCAATGTCCCACCGAATCCATTCAACTACTGGATGATTAACCTTTAGACTTCATTTAAGTTATTCTAAGTAACAAGTTGATTTAAAAGGCTATTTTATGATTTTCTATTGGAGTTTGACTATAGTTACACGATGAGGTCAGAACTACAACTCGATTCCCCTGCAAAAGTGAACCTGAGGCTCGAAATCCTGAGAAAGCGGGCAGACGGGTATCATGAAATACGAACCGTTTTCCAGAAGATCAGCCTGCACGATACCATCCACTTCGCGCTCAGAAAAGAGAGGGGAATTTCGATTACGACAAACCAACCCGATCTACCCGTTGGGAGAGGTAATTTGGTTTATCAGGCGGCAGAGATTATCCTTTCACGATCAAACCACCGAGGTGGGATTTCCATTCATCTTGATAAGAAGATACCGCTTGGGGCGGGGCTTGGCGGAGGAAGCAGCAATGCAGCCACGACCCTCAAAGCTTTAAATCATCTTTTTGAAGTCGGCCTTTCCAGAAAGGAAATGATGGCCATCGGCATCCAGATCGGGGCCGATGTTCCCTTTTTCTTCCTTGAAGAAGGTGCCATCGCCACAGGGATCGGAGAGCGATTGACAGAAATTGCCCTCCCGGTCCTGTGGTATGTTCTCATTTACCCCAATTTTGAGGTTTCAACTCGTTGGGCTTATCAAAATTCCAGGTTGACAAAAAAGAAATATCGGTTTAAAATTCAAGAGTTTTTGACCACTCCCGAAGAAATCTCCAAGATGTTAATGAATGATTTAGAGGATGTGGTTTCAAAGACCTTTCCTCAAATCAATCTGATGAAAAAAATCCTAATTTCTGTCGGTGCCGTGGGCAGTTTAATGACGGGAAGCGGTCCAACTGTTTTTGGAATTTTTTCAGATAAAGCGGATGCATTAAAGGCCTATAAGAAAGTAACGTATCGGATCAGAGAAACCGGATGGCTGGTGCTGAAGGCACACAGTCTCCCCTTCAAGTGCTAAATTCGAAGCACAAAATTTGAAATCCTGTGACCGCGGTGGGCGCAAGTCGTAAGCTGGTTTCCCCCTGACCCCTAACGCCTTACTCCTTTCGCGGTTTTATAAGAGATTGGGGTGTCGTCAAGCGGTAAGACACAGGTCTTTGGAACCTGGATTCGGAGGTTCGAATCCTCCCACCCCAGCCATTCTTTTGAATTGTGACTCTCTATCCTGTAAAGTGAAGGACACATTCATGCTGAAGCAGAGGGAAGAATCGGTAGTGCCAGAAGGTTTTGGCCGGTTGAGAATCTTCACCGGAAATTCGAACGTCGAACTTGTTCAAAAGATTGCAGGCCATCTCCGGACCTCGGTTGGAAAAGCAGTGGTTAAGACCTTCAGCGATGGGGAGATCAATGTCGAGATCCATGAGAGCGTTAGGGGAATGGATGTTTTCGTCATCCAGTCGATCTGCTTTCCTGTCAATAATAATCTGATGGAACTGTTGATCCTGATCGATGCCCTTAAACGGGCCTCTGCAGAGCGGATCACGGCCGTTCTTCCCTATTATGGCTACGCCCGGCAGGACCGGAAGGTTCTTCCCCGTGCTCCCATCTCTGCCAAATTGGTGGCTGATCTGATTACGACCGCAGGGGCCTCCCGAGTCCTGACCGTGGACCTTCATGCCGGTCAGATTCAGGGGTTCTTTAATATTCCGGTGGACCACCTCTTTGCAGCACCTGTCCTCTTGGAATATTTGCGAAAGTTAAAGGACGAAATCGTCGTGATCTCCCCGGATGCCGGCGGCGTGGAAAGAGCCCGAGCCTTCGCCAAACGGTTGAATGCCTCTTTGGCCATCATCGATAAACGAAGAGATGCACCCAACGTGTCTCAAGTCATGAACATCATCGGGGACGTCAGCGGTCTAACGGCTGTTCTATTGGACGATATTGTGGATACGGGTGGAACACTGGTCAGGGCAGCGACCGCTTTGATTGATAACGGGGCAAAGGGGGTCTATGCCTGCTGCACGCATCCCGTCCTTTCAGGGCAGGCTGTCAAGATCCTTTCCGAGTCGCCCATTAAGGAGATCATCGTGACCGACTCCATTCCCCTGAGAGAAAAGGCGAAGGACCACTCCATCTTTAAGGTTCTTACCATCTCTGGTATTCTCGCCGAATCGATTCAAAGAATTCACAGGGATGAATCGGTCAGTTCCCTGTTTGTATAGGCAATAAGCTGTTATCGTTATTTTCTAATTTTCAACGAAGGAGTCAAGAATGGAAAAACCCGTATTGAATGCAGAAGTTCGTGACAAGACAGGAAAGGAAATGGCAAAAAAGCTGAGGGTCAAAGGGTTGATGCCGGCCATCTTTTATGGTCCCAATTCTGAAACGATTGCTCTCACATTGGATCCCAAAGAATTGTCCAAGACCCTGCAAACAGAAGCAGGTGAGAATGTCCTCATCGACCTCAACATCCGAAAAGGGGAGGAGTCTCTAAAAAAGGTGGTGATGCTGAAAGAGCTTCAGGTGCAACCCCTCCAGAGGAGGGCCCTCCACGCCGATTTTTTTGAGGTCTCGATGGATGTGATGGTCACCGTGGAAATTCCTGTCCATCTTCTTGGAAAGTCCGAAGGCGTGAAGGTGGGAGGTATCCTCGAGCAGGTTCAGAGGACCATACAGATTGAATGTCTTCCCGGAGATATTCCAAGAAGCATCGATGTCGATGTCAGCGCATTAAAGATCGGCGATTCCATTCACGTCAGCGACCTGAAGTTAGAGAAGTTCAAGATTTTATCAGACCTCAATTTCACCATCGCCACGGTGGTGCCACCGGTTGCTGAAGCGAAACCGGCTGAAGAGGCTGCTGCCGAGGAAGCCCCGGAAGCCGAGGCAGAGGCAAAGGAGGCCAAGGAAGAGGAAAAATAGTCGATTGTGAAGATCATTGTCGGGTTGGGGAATCCCGGAGACCCCTACCACTGGAGCCGGCACAACATTGGGTTTCAAGTGGTGGATCGCCTTGCCGAAGAGAATCATATCTCCGTCTGCCATAAACGCTTCAAGGCCTACTATGGAAAAGGATCGATCCGTTCCCAGGATGTCCTCCTGGTTAAGCCCCTGACCTTCATGAATCTGAGTGGATTAGCGGTACAGAAGATTATCAGTTTCTACAAGGTGGGTCCCGAGGATCTGGTCGTGACCCATGATGATTTGGACCTTCCTTTTGGGACCCTCCGGATCAAGCGGTGGGGAGGGGATGGGGGGCATCAGGGGATTCGATCGATCACCGAGTCTATTGGAGGGAACAATTTTTTGAGACTGAAGGTGGGCATTGGGAGGCCTCCAAGAGGGATGGAACCTGCGGAATATGTCCTGCACTCTTTTGATGAAAAGGAACAGCGCCAGTTGAAAGAAATTCTTTCAAGGGCAGCCGAATGTTTGGCCGTCATGATTACGGAAGGGATTGAGAGGGCCATGAATCGATATCAAAAGAAACCTATTCTCCCTTCTCAATCTCCATGAAGATCTTCCCATGGTGGAAGATGCGCACCCCTCCTGTCACCTCGGAAATCACAATAGCCAAGGCCTCTGTCAAACTGGTGATTCCTGCTGCTGCACGATGACGGCTGCCAAGTCCTAACGGAATTTCAATATTTTCCCCGGAGGCATCCAGATGGCGCCCTGCTGCAAGGATGACACCATCTTCACGGATGATGAAGGCCCCGTCGATGGAAGCGAATTCTTTTACAGTCTCCTTGAGTCGATGATCCAGGATATTTCGATCCTCTTCGGGGTATCCCTGAAAAGGGTTGATCACCATGGGATGAGAATATTTCAGAACTTCCTCATGTTTCCCCAGAACGAAGATGGCCCCTGTAGGTCTTCTTCCCTCCGTTCCTTGCATTGAAATTTCAAGGGCGAGTTTCAGCAGGGTTTCAAACACTTCCGGCTTCACAATTTCGGAGATGACAGGGAGGTCAGACGAGAAGAGCACCTCAAACTCCTTTCCGAATTCTAAAATCAGGAGGTTATCCAAAGCTTTCGACTGGGGCATTCCTGAAAGACAGACCCATTTATCTCCCTTCTGAACCATTCCCTGCGATAGGGCTTGGATGATGGCCATCTTGACCTGATTGATCCGACCCAGGGAAATATTGGGAATCTGAAGGACTTTCTTAAAGAACGGTCCTGCCTCCTGAAAGGAGGTCTCTTCTTTGACGACCAGGATTAGATCGGTCTGCTTCTCCTGCCCAATCTTGGCAAGGGCTTCGTAATCCTCGATCATATCTGCATACATCAAGACGCCTTTGGAATTTGTCTTTTTTGAGATGGAGCAGGCTGTTTCAATCATGATCCGATTCTGCTGTTTCACCCTTTCTTCCCCTTTCGATTGAAATAAACCCAGACACTTTATTTTGGACTTATTTTATTATACAAATAGTTGTGAAGAAATCCAGAGAAAAATACAAAGCAATCCTTTGGAGTAACCAATGGGGTTTCGCTGTGGAATCGTTGGGCTCCCGAATGTCGGGAAATCGACCATTTTTAATGCCCTGACTGCAGCCGGAGCTGAGGTCGCAAGTTACCGCTTCTGCACGATCGAACCGAATGTAGGTATTGTCCCTGTGCCGGATCGTCGGTTAGAAGCCATTGCAGAGCGCGTCCATCCCAAAAAGATGATTCATACAACCCTTGAGTTCATCGACATTGCTGGATTGGTCAAAGGGGCGAGTCAAGGAGAGGGGCTGGGGAATCAGTTTCTGGATCATATCCGGAATGTGGATGCGATTGCGCATACGGTTCGTTGTTTCGGGAATGAGAATGTCAGCCATGACTTTGGCTCCCTTGACCCGATCCGTGATATTGAGGTGATTAATACAGAACTTATTTTATCTGACCTCCAGACCCTGGAGCGGAGAATGGAAAAAGTGGAAAGGCTGCATAAGGTAGGGGCCAAAGAGGCGCTTCTTGAAATCGAGCTCTACAAGGAGATTCAATCTGCGCTGAACCAGGGGAAAAGGGCTGAAAGCCTTCATCTCGATGGAGAACGAGAGGCCATCCTTTCAGACCTCCATCTACTGACTGCCAACCCCGTTTTTTACCTTGCCAATGTCGACCAGAAAGAACTTCAGGGAAAGGGGACCTTATTAAAGGCATTGAAAGAATGGGTCATTCAGGAAGGGAGCAAGATGGTGGTCATCTGTGGTGATCTCGAAGCAGAGATTGCAGAATTAAAAGAAGAAGAGCGTGAAGAATTCAGGCGGGAACTGGGTCTGGAGGGGTCGAG
>DATIGG010000228.1:0-6776 GCA_035454825.1 Thermodesulfobacteriota bacterium
TTCGAATTTCTCCTGGAGCCGTTTGTCGAAGGCATCCCGGTAGGCCTCCATCACTTTTTTTGCGGTCTGGATGTCCGGTGAAACGCCTACGAGATCGACTCCCTGGAAGAAGGGCTCGTCGCCGCTCACATAACCCAGTTGTATCTCCATGATGTCGAAGACCCCTGTCCTGAGTTGTCGCATGGCCTGGAATCCCTTCTGCCCGACCTCATCCATTGTACGGAATTGGATATCCAGCTTGCCGCCGCTCTCCTGCCCCAGTTTCTTAAAAAAGGGCGCCTCGATGAGCGTACTCTGAATCTGCTGGGTAAACCCTCCCAGGACCCTGATGGTGATTTTGTCGGCTCCCATTGCAGACCCTGCACCGAGGCAGAAAACAAACGCCATTACAAACACGAACCCTGCCTTTGATATCTTCATAACCTCTCCTCCTTTAAGGTGTTTTTGTATGAACGATTCTCTTGCTGTTAAGAGATTCGGACCCACGTGATAGGAAGGGGAACGGAACAAAGCAAGCGGAAAAACCGTTGAGATGAAGGAATCAACAAAAAACGAAGTGGGATAAAAACCCATCTCTTTTATGGCCATGACTCTTAAAGGTATATTTTGCATTTTATATTTTATAAAAAATAAAGTCAAGAGAAAAAATTTTGCTTAGCAATCCCTCAATTATGGGGAATGTTACAAAGGACCAGAGTGGTCTCTCAGGAGAAAACTTGAAGGTGCTCATTTGAGCGATAAGCCACGGAGAAAATACCCCTCAAACCGTCCCATCAGCACTATCGACCGATTGCCCTCCTTCTAATGATCCGCGTTTCAAGGTTTCGGAGGGGAGACCACCCTGGTCCGGTCCAGAGACTGAAGGGGTAATTGGCTTTTGATGGGTTCTATAGGTGATTTTTAGACTTTTCGTCTCTTCCGAAGAGTCACTGGATTGGAGGTACTGCATGGAAGACCGCATCCGCACTTCCCGCAGACATCCGCCGTTCCTAAATCGGAAAAATAGGCATCGTTCTTGAGAAGTTGTCGGTTACAGGTATGTCGGTCAAATCGATCTGGGAAGAGCGCGCCATACGTGCACATTTTAATGCAGGCTGAACACTGAAAGCCTGCCTTGTGGAGGCAAAACTCCTGTTCAGGCCGGGGAGTGGGTGAAAGAATAGCCTCCGTGACGAAAGATCCTATTCTTCCGCAACACCCCTTCTCCGTAATCAACCAGTTATTCAGTCCGAGTCGACCCAGTCCCGCGATATAGGCGATATGACGGTGGGACCAGTCACTGAGAAGAATGGATGGATCATAATTGTGGGTTGCGGGTGTATAGACGGTTCGAAAACCAGCATTTTCCAAAAAATGTTTCAGATGTTCGTTCAAATCTTGAATCAAGCGGTTTGTCTCGAGATAGGCCACTGCCCAGGACCGGGAAGGATAAGATTCTTCTTTGGCATTTTCCTCTTGGACTCGATTTTCAAAAGGGAGAAAATAGGCAATCACGGTCTTTCCGGTGGAAAGTAGATCCTGGGGCAACGCATGACTGGGTCTCACCCACACCTTTAGTTTCTGAAACAGTCGATCCTCGACCGACGCAGAGGCGATTAAGGGTTTCTTCCAGCGGGTCTTCGTTTGAACCCGATCCGGGCAGCTTTTCACAAAACAGGCTATTTCTCTTTGAATGGATCTTTTATCCAGCAATGAACCTCTCACTGCAAAAAAAGAATCTGAACTAAAGACGATATATGCAGGTCTTCAAGATCAATCCATCCGATCACTTACGAATTATGTCATTGAGGAAGCGAAACGCAACCTATCCAATCCTTCTCAACGGAGAAGGCTTGAAATATTTCTGTCCAGTGTTGAGATCACATCTGAAATAAACCCCAATTACCTTGCCCTCTCGATTTACCCGAAAAGGACCGGCCTGTCCTGTTAGCCGCCATCTCCGTCAGAGTCGACAATTGGCAGGTGTATCGACACGCGCCGGAAATCTCACCTTTGCGCCTGCTCTATCTTAAAAATCATTTTCCTGTTCTTCGAAGATATTCAGAAGCTTCTAAGACCTGAGGATTGACGATGTTTTTCGGTCTTTTCCCTTGGAGCATGGCCAGGGCATTTTTGGCTGCGACAACCGCCATCTGTCCACGGGTATCGTTTGTGGCGCTTCCGATATGGGGCAGCACGACAGCGTTCTCCAGCTTCGTAAGGCCCGGGGTCAGCTTCGGCTCTTTCTCGTAGACATCGAGCCCTGCTGCAGCGATCTTTTTCTGCTTCAGGGCTCCCACCAGAGCCTTCTCATCTACCACTGGACCCCTTGCTGTATTAATCAGAATGGCGGTTGATTTCATGAGATCGAGTTCCCTCTTTCCAATGAGATGGTGTGTCTCCTGGGTCAAAGGGCAATGGATAGAAACAAAATCACTTTCTCTGAGTAGATCATCAAGATCGCTATAGGATACGCCCTTAGTCTTCTCAATCAACGGCTTTACGGGAGGATCATAGGCGATTACCTTCATCTTGAATCCCCGACTTCTTCGAGCCACAGCCTGTCCGATTCTCCCAAAGCCGATGATGCCCAGAACCTTAGGCCGATTGGAACCACCCGGTCCGATATCAAGACCCATGAAGGTCCTCCCACCCACTGTCTTCCATTCACCTGAGAGGGTGTAATTATGGGCTTGAGGGATCCATCTTGCCGTTGCCATGAGCAGGGCCCAGGCCAGGTCTGCAGTCGTCTCGGTTAGAACCCCAGGAGTATTGGTTACCGGGATACCAAGCTCCGTCGCAGAGGCCACATCGATATTGTCGTATCCCACACCGTAATTGGCGATCCCGCGGAGATTTGGATTCGCCATCATCACTTTCTTCGTAACGGGTTGAGTTCCCCTCGGGATCAAAACATCTGCATGGCGCACTGCCTCTGTCAATTCTTTTAAGCTCGGTATTTCGCCCTTAGGCCCATGAAGGAACGCAACCTCTGCTTTTGATTTTCTCAATATCTCCCTCCCGATTTCAGGCATTCCCCACGGAACCAGAATCCTTCTAGCCATAACGACTCCTTTCCAAACGGATATTCACAAAATCTTACCAGAACTGCCCCTATTATTTCAATTGTTTTTTTAGATGTTGTGACCCCTCGTCTCGGGTGTGATTAAGACAGGGCGGTCTTCCCTTCGAAACCCTAAAAAACGGATCATCCCTTTTTTTCTTGACACATCATGGCATTTCGTCATATTGTATTTTCGCACCAAACGGATACCAGGGAAATATCTTTTGATTTCAACATGTATAGGGACTTTGGAAAAATGAGGGGAGGTGATGAAGGAGTCGAATAATAGATTCATCAATTTATCGAAACCCAAATAGGGATTTAAAGGAGGCTCAGTATGAAGGAGAAGAAACCGCAAACAAGGGGAAAATTGAGTCGGAGGGAGTTTCTTAAAGCAGGAGTGGCCGGCCTGGGTGTGGCTGCGATGGGTGGATTGACTGGGAAGGCCTTCGGAGCGCCTGCGGTCATCAAGGGCACCAAGCTCACCATTCTTCAAGGCACTTACTTTATCGCCCCGGGTCAAGAGCTCTACAAGAAGCAGGCCCAGGAGTGGGGCCAGGCCAACGGCGTCCAGATGAGTGCCGACTTCCTGAACTGGCCTGACCTGCAGCCGAAGATCGCTGCGGCCATCCAGGGCGGCGGCGTGGACATCGTGGAGTTGTGGCCAGGATGGAACTATCTTTACCAGAAGAACCTGGTCGATCTGACCGACATGGCCCAGGAATTCGGCAAGCGCGGCGGCGGCTTCGAGAAGTACGTCCTTAACTCCGCACCCATCAAGGGAAGGTACTTGGGGATTCCCCACGGATATTCGAACGCCTCGATGGGCTACAGGATCAGTCTGTTCAAAGAGGCCGAGTGCCCCAATGCGGAGGACGGCAACAAGGTGGATCTGACGTGGGACGAGTACCATGCCATCGCGAAAAAGCTGAAGGCCAAGGGAAAGCCGTTCGGCCAGGCCCTGGGGCACAGCACCGGAGACCCTCCGGGATTCTGTTATCCCTACGTGTGGTCTTACGGGGCCATGGAGGTTTCCAAGGATGGCAAGTCGATCCAGTTCAATAAACCGGAATTTGTCGAGGGTATGCGGAAGTTCATCCAGGCCTGGAAAGACGGCTACGATGAGACCGGCACCTCCTGGGATGACAGCAATAACAACCGGGCATTCCTGTCGGAGCAGATCTCCTGCACCTTCAACGGCTCCAGCATCTACTTCGCGGCCAAGAAGGACAAGCCGGAGCTCGCCAAAGACATTCACCACATCCTCATTCCCAAGGGGCCGGCCGGTCGGTTCTACTGGCTGGAGAGCCGGACATTCGCCATTCTGAAGAACTCTAAGAACATCGCGGGAGCGAAGGAGTTCCTGAAGTGGTGGTTCCAGGATAAACAATTCGGTGATTGGTGGCGGCTCCAGGAAGGGTACATGCTTCAGCCCGTGGTGAAGTATTATAACGATCCCACCTGGTTCAAGGATCCAAAGATGGCGCCATTCCGGGAACAGCCCAAGTACGGCATCAACATGGGCTATGCCGGGCCTCCGAACGAAAAGGCCGCGCTCGCCTGGTCTAAGTACATTGTCGTTGACACCTTTGCCAAGGCCGTGCAGTCCGGTGATGCCAAGGCGTCGATCGAGTGGGGTGCAGAACAACTCAAACGGATCTACGGCGTCTGATATCTGATTGAGAAACGAAAGATCATTTTCATGATTGAGAGGGGCAGTTGCGAACAGGGCGACTGCCCCTTTGTTGGAGAGTAAGGTGGTAGGTTCTGAAACTGTGAAGCTTCGTGGAGGCTGGTCTTTACGCCGGCTACTCAACCGGGAGTCGAGCCTGGGCGTCATCCTTATGCTGCCCGGTGCCTTTCTACTCATTCTTTTTATGGCCTATCCCTTCTTCCTGGGCATCTGGCTTTCTCTTACCAACAGCACCATCGGCAGTATGGGTGACTTCATCGGGCTCCGAAACTTCATCGATCTCTTAAGTGATTCGATCTTCCACCAGACCGCAAGAAACACCCTTATTTACGCTATGGTAACGGTTCCTTTCAAGGCCATGCTGGGGCTTGGGCTGGCTATGATTCTCAACAACCGCATGCGTTTCAGCAATCCAGTCCGGGCTGCAGTGATGATGCCATGGATCGTCCCCACAGCACTCTCCACTCTCGGCTGGTTCATGATCCTTGACCCAGTCTTTAGCCCCATTTCGTGGCTCCTTAAGTCCCTTGGGGTGATCAAACAGAACATCAATTTCCTGGGCGACCCCAACCTGGCAATCTCATCAGTGTGCCTAGTGAATATCTGGCGGGGTATCCCGTTCTTTGGAATTACGATCCTGGCAGGGCTCCAGGCTGTCCCGCACGAATTGCACGAAGCGGCAGCCATTGACGGCGCGAACGCCTGGCACCGTTTCCTGCATATCACGATCCCATCGATCCGCGGCGTCGTCCTGATCGCTGCCCTTCTTTCGATCATCTGGACCTTTGCCGATTTTCAGCTCATTTACATTCTGACGAAGGGCGGACCGGCCAACACGACTCACATTTTTGGTACCTATGCGTATCAAATCGGACTGTCCGCAACAGACATTGGCCAAGGGGCGGCGATTGCCCTTTATATGTTTCCCATTCTGTCGGTGTTTGCCATTTTACTTCTAATCTACCTGAGGAGGGAGTAAGATGGTCGGGAGTAAGACACTGGGACGCCAAATACTGAACATTTACCTCCCTCTGGCATTTTTCGTTGTCTTTTTGCTCTTCCCATTCTACTGGATGAGTGTCGTTTCCCTTAAGCCCACAAACGATCTCTTTGAACTGAAGTACAACCCTTTCTGGATCCAAACCTTCACATTGGAGAACTACCTTTATCTCTTCCAGAACACAGACTTTCCTGAATGGTTGAAGAACACCATCATCGTATCAGTGGTCTCCACCGTCGTCTCCCTGGCTTGCAGCATTCTCATCGGCTATGCCCTCGCCCGATTGCGGTTTCCCGGGAGTAACTTCCTGGGCGTGGGGATCTTCCTTGCTTACCTGGTCCCGCCGACCCTGCTTTTCCTGCCGCTCTCTCAGGTGATCGTTAAGCTGAACCTGTACAACACGTACTGGGCACTCATCCTCACCTATCCTACTCAGCTCATTCCCTTCGCCTCCTGGCTGCTCATGGGTTATTTTCGGACCATTCCCAAGGAGATCGAAGAGTGTGCCATGGCTGACGGCTGCACCCGGATGGAGGCCCTGGTAAAGATCATCCTGCCCCTCTCTGTACCCGGCCTGCTCTCAGCAGGTATCTTCTGCTTCACCCTGTGCTGGAACGAGTTCCTCTACGCATTGATCTTCATGTCTTCAGGAGCAATGAAGACGATTCCCGTGGGGACCGTGAGCGATCTGATCAAGGCGGACACACTTTTCTGGGGATCTCTCATGGCCTCGGCAGTCCTGGGTTCCTTTCCGATCGCAATCCTTTACTCCTTTTTCGTGAAGTACTACGTGTCAGGCCTTACAGCCGGTGCTGTCAAGCGATAGAGGTTCCGTCTTGGATATCCACGATCCACCTCGAAAATAGTAGTGGAAAAGGTTAGAATGATAATTCAGAGTGAAAAACACAGAGTATTGATCCTTCGACTGCGCATAAAGGTGCGCTCAGGATCAACACTGAGCAAACTCCGGCTTTTGGGCCGGAGAGTCGAAGGGTTGATTTTTCATGGAGTCCACGATGGATAACCTACCCAAAATCTTT
>DATIGG010000229.1:0-16591 GCA_035454825.1 Thermodesulfobacteriota bacterium
TGGTTGACAAATTCAATCCTGGAACCCTCATCGAACACAACGATCCCATCTTCTCCCATCTCTGCAATCTTTTCGAACCGCTTGTTTGCTTCTCTGATCTCTCGCTCCATCCTCTTCCTTTCCGTAATATCCCTTAAATAGACATAAACTTTTACTCCTCCCTTCTTCACCTTTTCAATCGTGATGCAAACCTCCGTCTCTCGTGTGAGTCCGTTCTTTGTCAAAATTTCCATCTCTGTGCAAACCCGTTTGCTCTCATCGATCCCCACCTCGGAACGCATCCTCCCCAGGTAAACCCAATCCTCCTCGCACAAGAAGTTCCTGAAGTCCATCCCGATTAAGGCCTTCTTCGAATGGCCTGTTAATTCGGAGGCCACGGTATTGGCGAATTCGATCTGGTAATTCTCGCTCAAGACCATGATACCGTCATCGCCCATCTCTGCAATTTTCTCGAGATGCCCTGATGCCTCCCGGCTGTGCTGATCCGTACCGTTCTGTTCATACTCCTTTAGCCTTCTCTCCAGTTCGATCACTTTCCGCTTCAAATCCTCATTGAGATTTTCTTCCATGGCAACGAGCCCCTCTCTTTTCTTTCTCCGGAAAATTCATGCCATAGACATGGTTACTCGGTTTGCGGATGGCAACCGACCCTCCCTCATGCGGGCCAGCACTGCATTCCTCCATCGACCCGTATCACCTGGCCTGTGATATAGGAACCTCCTTCGGAGATTAAGAATTGGATGGTTCGCGCAATCTCGATCGGCTTTCCGTAACGGTCCAGGGTCCCTTCCTCGACAAACCGGTTGGGATCGGTTTGGCGGCTGGCCAGAAAGCGCGGAGTGACGATCTCTCCAGGAGCAACGGCATTCACTGTCACATTGTAAGGCCGAAGCATAACGGCGAGACAACGCGTATATTCATGCACTGCGGCCTTTGCGGTTGCATAGATGACTGATTCTTTAATTCCTTGAAGACCGGAGATGCTGCCGAAGTTAACGATCCTTCCGGTTCGGCGCTCCATCATCTCCGGCGCAACTTCACGGCATACCAGGATACAGGTCATCAAATTACGATCGAGGACCGACCGGATGTCTTCGGGAGAAATGAAGACCGCGTCATTCTTTGGAGGTTTGCCTCCCATAGGAGCACCCGCTCCCTGGGCTCCAATATCGCCGCCGGCACAGTTAACCAGAATGTCGATCTGACCCAACTTAGACCTGATCTCTCCGGTCAAGTTCTTAACAACCTTTTCATCGGCAAGGTCGCCGTGGACGGGAAGGACATTCGTCCCGTGCTCCTTGGCGATGGCTTTGGACACAGCCTCTAACGAATCCGCCTCATTAAAGGCTCGTGTCGAAAGCGGCGTGGTTCCATGGACAGCCACTGCTGCCCCAAGACTGGCCAAGTGAGCGGCAACAACCCGTCCAATCCCACGTGAGGAACCCGTCACCCAGGCAACCTTTCCCGCCAAATATCGGTTTCTATTTCCCATCGGTCCTCCTTATGGGTCCATGCTGAACCCTTCGTTTTCCGTTTATTATATCGATCCATTCGGGTTTGTGCAACATCTTGCTTCGCCCATATTTTGTCATAGTCGGAGAATATCCTCAGATAACTTGGAGCGGCATATTTGGATGATGAGCCAAGGTGTAGACACCATTAGAACGTCCCATTCAGCAAAATTCCCTGGATGACCTGCCTGTAATGATCCGCTTTTCAAGGTTTCGGAGGGGAGACTACCCTGTTCCTGTCCCAACACAAGGGAATATCTTCACCCACTTTCACACCCACTTTCGCGCCTTGACAAGCCTTCCCTGTTTGGCATATCATACGATTCAAACCGTATTCAAAAGAGGCAATGTTTTGAAAATTAAGGTCATTATTCCTGTCAGCACTAATAAGTGGGATGAAAATATTGAGTCCGATTATCGAAGGCTGAAGAGGCCTGAAACATCTGTTGAGGTCATCCACTTAGACCATGGCCCGGAGGCTATCCAGTCCGAATATGATGAAGCAAATGTAACGCCCTTTGTCCTCCACGAAGTGATCCGGTCAGCACAAGTTCATGACGACGCCATCATTATCTACTGTTTTTCAGACCCAGCCCTCTCTGCAGCAAGGGAGATTTCAACGATTCCTGTCCTGGGACTTGGAGAATCTTCCCAGATCTTTGCCATGGGCCTGGCAGACCGCATTGGGATCCTTGCAACAGTCGATCAAACAGTACCAAAGATCAGAAGAAAATTGGCGGCAAGAGGGTTCCTGAGTCGATTCCCTTCCATCCATACCTTGAACATCCCTGTCCTCGATTATGACCAGCCTGAAAAGGTGTTGAGGAAGGCATTGGAGGTGACCCGCTCGATGGTTAATCAGGAAGGGGTAGAGGCCCTGATCTTGGGATGCGGATCGCTTCTCCAGATCAAGGAGAGGTTGCAGGACACTCTTTCAATCCCTGTGATCGTACCAGGAGAAGTCGCCCTGAAGCACGCCGAGATGATCGTAGAGTTGGGCCTCTCGCAGAGCAAGAAATCCTTCATGATGCCGTTACCGGTGAAAATTCATTGACTTACTCCCTTCCGCTCTTCCCTCTCCTGGAAGGGAGAGTTTTGCATTTAGTCCCTCTCGTTGGCGAGAAGAGAAAGGGGAGAGCGAGAGATTTATCATCATGGAACGAATAGACCGCAAAAAGATTGAAACTGGTGTCATTCAAATGTTTAAGGTCAATATGGCGCTGAAATCCGGGGAAAAGGCCCTCATTCTCTCAGATATTCCGACTCAGAAAGA
The DNA here is from genome assembly GCA_035454825.1 of Thermodesulfobacteriota bacterium. Classification (GTDB taxonomy): domain Bacteria; phylum Desulfobacterota; class BSN033; order BSN033; family UBA1163; genus DATIGG01. The sequence goes on from DATIGG010000229.1 coordinate 2,785, forward strand.
GTGGAAAATCAAAAAATTCCCTGAAATCTTATCCATGCTTTCCATCACCCTTCTCGGGCGAACCGTTTCAGATATCGTGCGAGATGCCTTTCCATCCTGCCAGGTAGACTTCTATCCCTATCCGAGCCTGGGAAGGTCAGGGGTGGAGCCCCCCAAAAGAATGGCCCAGACCATGAAAGGATACCAAGTAATCGTGGCCATTAATTCTCACTCTCTGACCCATACAGAAGCCCGCGAGGCTGCATCCAGGGCTGGCGCCAGGGTAGCAACGATGAGGGGGGCTACTCCTGGTATGTTCTGGCCCGATGGACCCATATCGGTGGACTACTTCGAAGTGAAAAGGGAAACCCAATTTATTGCCCGCTTCCTGACACGGGCAAAGCAGGCAAGGATCGTCACAATCTCAGGCACCGACCTTGCCTTCAGCCTCAACGGTCGAACCGGAGGTGAAGATTATGGCATCAATGCAAAACCAGGGCAGTGGAGCAACCTGCCTGCAGGCGAGGCTTATATTGCTCCTTTAGAGGGAACGGCAGAAGGGAACCTCGTCATTGAAAAGGGATGGCATCCAAATTTGAGAGAGGATATGATCATCACCTTTGGGCAGGGTTTGGCATGTAAAATTCAAGGAGGGGGTAAGATTAATCAGGGGGTGAGTGAAATCCTTGGCCTCGGGCCCAGAAAAAAGAGAAAGGAAAACCGTTGCAACCTCGGAGAACTGGGGATTGGAACGAATCCAAAGGCCCGCCGAACAGATATCACCATCGAAGCGGAAAAGATCAAAGGAACCGTCCATATCGGTATCGGCGACAATTCCCATATGGGTGGAAAAGTGGTTGCTGATTACCATCAGGATTTCGTCGTTCCCAGGCCTGATCTCTTTTTGGATGGCAAAAAAATGATGGATCAGGGAAAGTGGATCGGACAATGATTGCGGATGTCGGATTGCGGAATGCGGAAAGAAGCAGATGGGAGATTGGAAATATCTGGAGATAGGGAGAATAATGCTTGAAGCGCTTTTCTGGTTTGATAGCTGACTCAGACATAGGCGCTTTTCAGGGAGAGAATTATGGAGCTGCCACTTGGAACCGAGGTAAGAGATGAATATTTGAGTTGGGAGTTGGGGGCAAGTGCCCGCAGGCTGGTGGAAAACGTGATGCTCACCAAACCAGGAGAAAACCTGGTAATCACAGCAGATACGGCATCTGACATGAGAGTGGTCCATGCCACAGCCGGAGCTGCTTATGCGACAGGAGCGGTTCCAACGGTTGTTCTCTACCCCCTTCAAAAAACGGCGGTCATGGAGCCTCCTCCGCCTGTGGCGGGTGCCATTCGCTATGCGGATGTCTGGATTGAGTATGCCGTAGCGTATCTTCTCCATACCCAGGCTTATAAAGAGGCCCTGAAGAATGGGGCCCGCTATATCTGTCTGACCGGCATGGATGCCATGATGATGGTCAATACGGTTGGGAGAATTAAATATGACAAAGTTCTCAGCCTTGGAAAACTCCTCGGCGAGATCGTGCAAAAAGCGAATAAGGTGGAGGTTTACAGTCCGGCTGGAACCCATCTCGTTGCCTTCAACCAGGGAAGAAGAACCCGACAGTCCGGAAAGCTTGCCGATACCAAAGGGGAGCCCATCATGCTGGCAGGTCAGGTCTCGTGGTGTCCCATGGAGGAAACGATCAATGGAAAGCTCGTTTTTGACGGCGCCCTCTGGCCCCCTGCGGAGCTTGGAAAGCTTAAACAGCCCGTTGAACTGACGATCGAGAAGGGCGCGATCACAAAAGTCGAAGGAGGACCAGAGGCAAAGACCTTTGATCTGTGGCTCCGTGCCTTCAATGATCCCAAGATGTACTGGATTGCCCACTTCTCCCTTGGCTTTAACCCGGGGGTTACCCGACCCTCCGGAAGGATTGTCGAGGACGAGCGGATTTTTGGTTGTATTGAATTGGGGATTGGAAGTCAGGGGGCCCAGATCATGGGGAAGACCTGGTCATCCGCCTCCCATACGGACGGTGTGGTTTTGAATCCTACGATCATCCTGGATGGCGTAGTCATGGAAAAGGACGGGGTCTATCAGCTTCCACCGCTCGTCGAGGCTTGCCGGGAACTGGAAGTACCGGGGTATTGAAAAGTCGTTCAATTTAGTAATATGCAAGATATGAAAAGGAGGGGGCTTATGAGAAGGATTAGCTTTATTCCAGTCGTAGTCACAGTGTTTTTCGTTTTTTTTACAGTATTCGGTAATCTGGCTCTTGCTCAGACAGGGGAGGTTCTTCGGGTCGCTTTCACATCGGATGCCCGCTCGATCGACCCCGGGATTACCACGCGGGACTATACAGGGTATGCCGTGATCGGAGGCCTCTACGATTTCCTGGTCCAGTATGATAAAAAACAGAACCCGGATGGAACCTTCACGACGGATACGACCCGGGTGGTCCCCATGCTGGCAGAACGATGGGAGCACAATCCGGACATGTCAGAATGGACCTTCCATCTCAGAAAGGACACAACATTCCATAGCGGAAAACCAGTAAATGCCAAGGCCGTCAAATACACCTTCTCTCGCTACATCAAGATCAAGAACGCCGCCAATACCGTCCTCTGGTTGGCCAAGGTCACGGAACAAGGTATGGAAGTCGTAGATGACTATACGATCAAATTCAAGCTGCAGGGCCCGAACCCCCTCCTCCTCGATTATTTTCAGATGCTGAACCTGGGAATCCAGGATCCGGACCTGATTGAAGCAAACGGCGGGGTGGCTCCGGAAAAGCCTAATGATTGGGTTTCCAAGAATGACGTGGGGTCCGGTCCTTTCAAGCTCGTCTCCTGGAAACCCGGCGTTGAGATCGTCATGGAGCGAAATGAGAATTACTGGGGACCCAAGGCGAAGTCGAAGCGGGTGGCCTACCGAATTATCCCAGAGGATTCCACCCGGGAGATGCTTCTGACCAAAGGGGAAATCGATATCATGTGGCTTCCGCCAGCGAAAGATTATGAAAGGTTAAACAAACAAAAAAACCTCAAGGTGGTGGGCGTTCCGAGCATCCGAACGACTTACATTGATATGAATCGGAATATGCCTCCCTTCGATAACATCCTGGTCAGGAAAGCCCTCTGTTATTCTTTCCCGTACGATTCCGTGATCAAGAACGTCCTTTACGGGAGAGCAGTTCAGATGACCAGTCCTGTTCCCAAGGGCGCTCCAAGCCACACCAGTGAGTACTTTCCCTATAAATACGATCTAAACAAGGCCAAGGAACTCCTCAAGGAAGCAGGGTATCCCAATGGGTTCTCCTTTACCTTCCAACTCGGCGAGGGCAGAATTGCCAACAACAAGGAGATCGCGGTGGCCTGGCAGGCCGAGTTGAAGAAGATCGGGGTAAATATGACCATCGATGTCCTTCCCCAGGCTGCCTTCCTGGAGAAGTTAAAGGCCAAGAATGTCCCGATTTTTATGATCGCCTGGACTTCCTTTGTCACGGACCCTTTCTATCAGCTTCTCTTCCTGGTCGGGTCAAAGAGTTTCGCAAATTATGCCAACATCAAAGACGAGAAGATCGATGCCTGGATTGACAAGGCTGTCCCTGAAGTGAATCGAGAGATACGTTATGCCATTTCAAAAGAAATTCAGAAGTATGTTTCGGACCAGGCCCTCTGGATCTATATGTTCCAGCCCATCTTCGACACGGCCACGAGCAAAAAAGTCCAAGGCTTCTGTTCCAATCCGGATGACCAGTTCCATGTCCGGACGGTTTATGTAGAAAAATAGTAATGATGATCGGGGGATGCCAGTGGGTATCCCCCGGACTGATTCCAATCTCCTGCTTCATTGGACAACTTGAAATCACAAATCCCAGGTTCCAAATCCCGGATAAATTCCAAGGTTTAAGAACTAAGCTTGCAGTTGTTGTTGTCTCGAATTTGGCTTTTGGGTCATTGGAGATTATTGGCTATTTGGTGCTTGGCTATGGGTGCTTGTCCGTAGCATGAATCTCTGGCAATACATTTTCCGTCGCATCCTCTCCACCATTCCTACCCTCCTTGGAGCCCTGGTGATCATGTTCATTTTAACCCGGATTCTCCCCGGAGATCCTGTGCTGATGGTCCTCGGCCCGGCTCATTCTTCTCCTGAAAACATCGCCCAATTGCGGAAGGTTATGGGAATCGACCGACCCCTTCCGGTTCAGTTTGTTCGCTACCTCGGTCATCTGGTGCAGGGAGATCTCGGCTATTCCTGGCACACGGGAAACCCTGTGAGCAGAGAGTTGATCATGCGGTTTCCTGCCACCTTCGAGTTGACGAGTGTGGCTTTGATTCTCATGATTATTTTCGGTCTTCCTCTGGGCATCCTGGCCGGATACTACCGGAATAGAACGCCTGATAACATCATCAATGGAATCACCGTGATGGGAATTTCCATGCCTTCCTTCTGGTTAGGGCTTTTGCTCATCTATATCTTCTTCTTCATACTCGGAATTGCGCCCCCACCCATGGGAAGACTATCGGCTGAGTTGGATACTCCGCCCGCAGTCACAGGGTTGCTCCTGATCGACACTCTTTTAAATAGAGATTTCTCCGCTTTTCTAAGTGCCCTTCATCAGCTCATTCTTCCGGCTGTAACGCTCGCCTTCTTTAACCTCGCCATCATTGTGCGAACCCTTAAGGCAGACATTATTGATACCCTGAGGGAAGATTTCATTCGTACCGCCCGGGCGATGGGACTCAGCCAGAAGAAGATCCTATTTAAGCATGCCTTAAGAAATGCCTTGCTACCCACCGTAACAATGGTGGGCACTATTTACGGATTCTTATTGGGAGGAGCGGTCTTCACGGAAGTCGTCTTTGCCTGGCCAGGAGTCGGAATGTACGCGGTTGAATCGATTCAATGGCTCGACTACGCAGGGCTTCAAGGATTTATTATTTTCTATGTGTTCATTTTTACGACCGTAAATCTACTGGTAGACATCTCTTATCGAATCATCGATCCAAGAGTGCAACTCGATTAATGGCGACAGGGGGACAGCTTTTCTCAGGCCTTCAAGAATGTCAGAGATCAATTCTCAAACTTCATCATTTAAAAATCCTGACCCCGTCGATACGGATTCGCTCCGCTTCAGGTTTCACCTCTTCATCAGAAATAAGCTGGCCCTGGTGGGACTCCTCTTCCTTCTCTTCGTCTCAGCTTTAGTGGCCTTTGGCTCCTCCCTATCTCCGTACGACCCTTTGGCCATTGATTTCTCGGTAAAATTAAATCCTCCCTCTCAGGAGCATCTTCTTGGAACCGACAATTTCGGAAGGGACTTGATGAGCCGCATCTTCAGCGGCGCCCGGTACACGCTGCTCGCAGCCTTCATCTCTGTCTTGATCGGTCTTTTCATCGGAACCCCCCTGGGGGTGCTCTCCGGATATCTTGGAAGGAACACCGACCTTGTCCTCATGCGAATCATGGATATCCTGCTGGCCTTCCCTCCCCTGCTCCTCGCCATGGCCATTGTCTCCGGCATCGGTCCCTCTCTGGTCAATGCCTCCGTTGCCATTGGCGCTTCTTATATTCCCCACTTTGCCCGGATGTCTCGGAGTAAAGCGGTTAATATCAGAAGCATGGAGTATGTGCAGGCAGCAGTCGCTGTTGGAGCGCCGACTGCTCGCATCTTGTTCTCCCATGTCTTTCCGAACTGTCTCACTCCGATTATTGTCCAAGCCACGGTATACACAGGTTACGGTATCCTCTGGGTCGCGGGTTTGAGTTTTATTGGATTGGGAGCCAAGGTCCCGACTCCTGAGTGGGGGCTGATGATTGCAGAGGGCCGTCAGTATATCATCAGTGGCGAGTGGTGGGTCACGATCTTCCCGGGCCTTTTCATTATGCTCGGAGTAACTGGTTTTACGTTGATTGGAGATGGTCTTCGGGAAGTCCTCAATCCCAAACTGAGAGTGTATTAGCCCGCAAAAACGACCCTGTCCATTCTCGAATGATCCGCTTTTCAGGATTGCGGAGAAGAGACCATCCCGATCCAATCCCTGCCGAGACTGGGAGTATACGAAGAATCTAAAAAATGTCTTGACAAAAATTTCTTATTTGTATTTAATGACACGAAAAGCCCGGAAGGCTGGGGATGAGATTGGAACATGGTCGTTTATAAATTTTATCTGCGTAATTCGATCAAGTGCTTCGAGCTCATTGGCCTGTTACCGGAGAGGAGAATCCATCCGGAAAGAGTGACCGATGAATCTATTATGAACTGGGGAAAAAAATATTTTGGCAAGAATGTGAAGTATGAGGATATCTTTATAATTGAAAGTGTTTTAGAGGATAGTGAAAAAGGATTCTTTCTGCCATTGAGCGATCATCCCCCTTACTCCCGCATTGATTCATAAATCTCGATCTCCTGAACGAACTCTTGCTTTCGAATGACCATTCAATTTCGTCACGGTCCTTGTCCACAGGGAAGAAAGAAGATGCCCTATCCCAATTCGACCCGTTGTCCCTCTTTTGAAGATCCGTAGATTCCCAGCACGATCTGGAGGGACTTAAGCCCCTCTTCACCATTCACCAAAGGCTCTTGATTATTCCGAATTGCATGGATAATATTCTCGAGTTGTGCTTTATGATTCACATGCGAGATGGCCGGTGAACTGCTCGATCCATAGACGACCTTTTGAGCGTCCACGTAATCCGCCTCGTTGCAACCCTCAACCTTCCATTCCTTGATGCTTCCGCCTTCTAAAATGATAGAACCCTTCTCTCCATGGATCTCAATACGTTCTTTAAAACTGGGCTGAATAGCCGTTGAACCTTCGATGACCCCAACCGCGCCATTCCCATACTCAACCGCAGCCACTCCAAGATCTTCTGACTCAATCTTGTGAATGGAAGTCTTAACGGTACCCATGACGCTCTTGACTCCACCCATGAACCACTGCAACAGGTCAATCGTATGGATGGCCTGCATCATGAGCGCTCCGCCGCCATCAATCGCTTTCGATCCCCGCCAGGGGTTGCTCAGGTAATACTCGGGCGACCGATACCACTTCACATGGGCATCGCCAAGGATCAGTTTTCCAAGAAGGCCTTGGTCGATGGCCCCCTTTATTCTCCGGGCCGCAGGCGTAAAACGGTATTGAAAAATCACAGATAACTTGACCTGATTCTTCCTGCACTCCTCGATCAGACTCCTTGCTTTGTGAATTGAAATATCGATCGGTTTTTCAACGATCACATGCTTTCCGGAAGCTGCTGCCTTCACACCATACTCCGCATGGTATCCTGAAGGAAGACAGACAATCACTCCTTGGACGTCATGATCTCTCAGGAGATCATCATAACTCTGGTAACCCTTGATAGCATACTGATCAGCAAATTTTCTGGTCGGTCCGGGTGAATAACTCCAAACTCCAATCAGTCTCGCCTCATCGATTTCCTGCAGAGCCGTTGCATGGACACCCGCCACCATTCCACTTCCTGCGATTGCAAAACCAATAGGTTTCATCACAGAGTCTCCTTCATACGATACCGGGTTCAATCCAAGACGAGTACCCCTGGCCTTACAAGTTGAACCCCGTTCTTTTTATATGTAATTTTCGGGTAAATAACAGGCCCTGTAATCATGATCGGCCCGTTCTTCGTGGCAATAAATCCATCTTCTGTCTTTGTCCCTGTAATGGATGGATTCCAGCACCACGCCTGATTCTCCTCAACGACATCTCTTGTCTCCTGGGTCACCTTGATATCCCTACCCTGGTATCCCATGGCCCCTCCCTGGTGGTGGAGTTGCCATTCATTTTCATAACCCAATTCCTGATAGGCCCTTAATCCCACGTCGAATGGCAGAGAGGCAGATACTCCAGGTTTCGTGGCCCCAATCATCCGGCATTCGATTTCATTATTATCTTCAAACTGTTTTAGCAATTTTGGATCAGGTTTTCCGAAATGGAGGATCCTCGTGATCGTGGTAATTAACCCTCTATACCTGGCATTCACGCAGACCATCCCGTATCTTTTAATCATCCGGGTTGTGGGAATGGGATGACGATAGGTAAACACACGATCATCAGCAGCCACTTGAAACCCTGTCGGATCGATCCGGTCTTTCCATAATTCACCCCCCACTCTTCCAGCGATTTCACATTCCGAGTCACCGGGCCTAATTCCTAACATGACCTTTTCTAAAGCATGAGAGAGCTTTTCTCCAAGGAACAGGTACCGTTCAATCTCACTCTCCGTAAGGGAATAACGGAGCTTTTTGATTTCACCGTCCATATTCTGGCAATTCCCAAAACCGACATCCGCTCCAACCTTGTTGAGATTTCCAACCACTTTCTGGACAAGCTCTGCTTCGCGGTCCACGTGCCACTCATGTTCTAAGAGCTGAAATCCAAGCTCTCCCAAGCCCTCCTCACTCATCATCCTGGGAGCCTCAATCTTATTAGCAATGACATAGCGTCCTGTCCGGGTCATCAAGAGGGAGGTCATTCCCACCTCGGTTGCAATCCCGACCATATTGAGGCCACCGGCTGTTAACCACGAAAAATTGGGTTGTTTCTTCAACAACATGCCATCCAGACCCTTTGTTTCCATCAATCCTCGCAATCGCTTTTCTTTAATGCCGACTTCCTCTATCCTTGTCATTGAATCACCCCTAAATTTTTTAAGCAGTATAATTTCATGGATAGATGGGTGTCAAGCATCATTTGCAAATAGACTGAAAAATCTTTTAATTTCAATAAATTAACTGAGAACTCGAACTTCTATAAAAAAACTTGACAAAATACCTTGGATCATTGTATTTTTGACTGAAATTCTGTTGATATATCTTTAATATGTTTTCAATATGTCTCATATGCAAAACAAGTTGCTTCGTCAAAAGGCTTACGAAAAAATAAAGAAAGCCATCGTTACGCTTCGCTTCGAGATGGGAAAAAGCCTCAATGAGAAGGAACTATCTACTGAATTCAAGCTGGGCCGTACCCCGATACGTGAAGCCCTGCAACAGTTGGCGAACGAGGGCTTGGTCGTTGTTGTGCCTCGGAAAGGAGTGTATGTCAGTACCGTAAGCTTAACGGATTTCCATAAACTGCTCGATGCGCGCATCATGCTGGAAACCTATTGCGCCCGCAAGGCCGCTACACGAATTACCAGGGAGATGCTCGATCATTTGCGCCAGATCATGGCCAGTACTGAACCCCTCATCGTGGCCAGGGATATTGATGCGTTGCTAACCCTCGACCGACAGATCCATATGGCAGCCGTGGAAAGCCTTGCCAATCAATATATCGAGCAGATCGCCAGTCAGTTATACGATCGGGTTGCTCGTTTATGGTATCTATCCTTCAAAAACCTGGACGAACCCGAATTAAGGACGAGATTATTATCCCACCAGCGAATCATCGACGCTTTGGACCATCGCGATCCGGATCTGGCAGAAAAAGAGGTAAGACAACATAACGAGATGTTTGTTGATCGAATTTACAAGAAATTGGGAACCCCATCCTAACAACGGTGGATTTCGTCTCTATTGGGACGACGGGTATGATCCTGACAGAAAAATATCTTAAATTTTCGATCTTCTGCTTGATGCTCTTATTGGTTTTTTGGGTTAGCCTTCAAGTCTTCACCCGTTATGTCCTTAACAATCCCACCTCATGGAGTGAGGAAGCAGCCAATTTTACCCAGGTATTTCTGGTCTTTCTCGGTGGGACACTCGCCATATTCCAAAAAAGAACCCTGCGCATTACTTTCTTTGTCGATCGACTCCCTCCCCGTGTGGTTGCTGCAATTGAGTTGCTCATGAAAACCCTCATTCTTTTATTTCTCGTCACGATGATCTGGTACAGTTTTTTTGCCATTTCGCGCCTTCATAATCAAATTACACCTGGGTTACGTTTGCCAAAGAGTATCTTATTTGTTTCGGTTCCCCTGGGAGGCATTTTAATGCTGATTGCCACTCTTCGAGAAATTCGGGAAAGCTACTCGAAATGGGTATCCGCTGCAAAGGTTAATAAAGCTGGGGACGTAAGCGCGGAGTCGTCTCAATGATGCTTTTTGTACTCTTCATCCTCATGATCCTTCTTATCTTCCTCGGGATGGATATTGGATTCGCGATGGGGATTGCAGCACTGACCTACATCTTCCTATCCCAATTCATGGGTTTCCCTATCAAGTTTACTGTTCTTCCCGTCCAAATGGTTGATGGAGTGAATACCTTTAGCCTCGTGGCTGTACCTCTTTTCATTCTGGCGGGAGAGATCATGAACCACGGGGGAATCACAACCCGACTGGTTCGCTTTGCCTCTTCTCTTGTGGGAGGCCTCCGTGGAGGGTTAGGGCATACCAGTATCGTGGTAAATATTATCATGGCAGGGATGTCCGGGTCGGCCGTAGCGGATTGCGCTGCCACAGGGTCTATCCTGATTCCCGCAATGAAAGAGGAAAAATATGGCCCCGGCTTTGCCGGAGCAGTCGTTGCCAGTGCCTCGACTATCGGGCCGATCATACCACCGAGCATTCCTCTCGTCATTATCGGGTCTATCGCAGGTGTATCCGTGGGCCGCCTCTTTTTTGGGGGCGTCCTCCCAGGCCTCATGATGGGAGGAGCTCTAATGGTATATGTGGCCATGTACGCTAAAAAGGTTGGTTTGCCCAAGAAACGGATGGCCTCATTCGAGGAGTTCTATTCGAGCTGTAGAGGGGCCGTTCTCCCGATGGGGATGCCCATCGTTATCCTCGGAGGGATTCTAAGTGGTATGGCCACTCCGACCGAAGCTGCTGTCCTGGGCGTCCTTTACTCTCTCTTCATCACCTTCTTCGTTTACAGAAGTATAAAAAGGAAAGACCTCTTTGATATCTTTGTCAATGCAGGGGTTGCCTCCATGGCTGTCCTTTTTACGGTCAGCACAGGTGTTCTTTTTGGGTGGGTCGCCACAGCCGAACAGATGGGTCCCCGTCTCCTGAGCTTCCTGTTGTCCATCTCCACCGATCGTTTCGCAATTCTCCTCATGATCAATATTCTTCTCCTGGTCCTCGGGATGATTATGGAATCCATTCCCGTCATTCTTCTTCTCACCCCCATTCTCTTCCCGATGATTGGAAAACTCGGAATCGATCCGGTTCATTTTGGCGTGATGATGTGTCTGAATCTCATGATCGGCCTCCTGACTCCTCCAATCGGCCTTAATCTCTTTATTTCTTCTACCATTGCGAAAGTATCGGTGGATGAAATCGTGAAGAATGTATGGCCCATGATCATTTATTTAACCGTCGTCCTTTTGGTCATTATGGCATCTCCACCATTGGTTACATGGCTACCGAACCTCCTGATGGGTCGTTAACAACGTTTTGTCTCCTCTTCCCGCCAAGGAGAGGGTGGAGTGAGGGAAATTTCAAATCTAATCTTCAGCAACAGAAAAACTAAAAAGGAGGAACCGATGAAGCACGAAACTTATTCCGTCATTCTTGTCACCCTTTGGACCATTTTCTGTCTCCTGGTCGCCCCTGTCGAGGCGAAGCAGTGGAAACTGCGTTCAGCGGATGTCGTTGAATTGGCAAGTCCCTATACCATCGGAATGAACAAATTTGCAGAGATGGTCAAAGAGAGAACAAAAGGCGAGGTCCAGATCGCCCATTTTCCAGGAGGACAGCTTGGAAGTGATGCAGCCATCGCGGAAGGAGTCAAACTTGGGAACATTGACATGGCCATCGTTGGCACCATTGGGAGCAAGGTGGCTGAAGTTTTTTATCTTCCGTTCCTGTTTAACAGTGCCGACCATCAGCGGAAAGTACTCAACGGACCCATCGGAGAGAAAATCACAAAACGACTTGAGGACGAGACCAAACTCAAGCTATTAGGAATGTTCTATTTTGCTCCACGACAACTGACCACAACAAAACGAGAAGTTAAAAAACCAGATGATGTCAAAGGGCTTAAAATCCGGGTTCCATTGCTTCCTCCCATGGTTTCGACATGGAAGGCGTTAGGGGCGAGTCCGACGCCCATTGCATTCACAGAGCTTTTTACCGCATTGCAACAGGGAGTGGTTGAAGCCCAGGAAAACCCTTATCAGATTATTTATGACTCGAGCTTCTTCGAGGTTCAAAAATACCTCATCGAAACGAATCATTGCATCCCTGTTCGGTTCTTCATTATAAACCAAGATCTGTGGAAAGACTTAGGCCCAACTCACCAAAGAGCTTTTGTGGATGCGTGGAAAGAGATTTCCCTCTTTGTCGAAAAAATGTACATGGAAAAAGATGATGATTACAGGAAGAAACTGAGGGAAAAAGGAATGACCTTTGTAAGACCGGATGTAGAGGCTTTCCGTAAAGCTACGGAAAATGTTTGGAAAGAATTTGCACCGCAGGCTTGGGGACCTGGAGTCTATGAGGAGATTCAAAAGCTAAGATGATCAAATGCGATACCGAAGGAGTTCACCCATGAAAAAAGTCCTTATGGCTGAGATGAGTGCGTTTGAATACAAAAAGGCCCTTAAAGAGACGGACACGGCGATCATTCCCATTGGATCGACTGAAATCCTCGGGACCCATTCCCCTCTGGGCACAGATCATTTGTTAGCTTTTGAACTTGCCAAGAGGCTGGGAGAGATGACCCGCTGTCTCGTAGCTCCCACGATCCCTGTTGGAGATGCTATCGAGCTCTCTCATTGGCCGGGCACGATCACGATCCGGTCCCATGTCCTCGAGGAGTTGTACCATGATATCTGCGATTCGCTCGTCAAACACGGATTGAAAAGAATCTTTTTCTTCAACAACCACCTCTCGAACATTCCTGCCGTGGCTGCTGTGGGGAGATCTCTGAGGAGAAAAGGAATCCTGGTGGCTCAAGTGGATTGGTGGCGGGTGGCTTTCCTCGTATCGGATGATACGATTGAGTCAACGATCCACCCCAAAGGTCACGGTGGAGAAGTGACAACCGATGTCATCATGGCGGTTCGCCCCGATCTGGTGGATCTCAACGAGGCCACTGCCGAATCCTGTAAACCGCCCTTTGATTTCCATACAAAGTATACGAAATATTCGATCTTTACCTATCCCGATTTCACAGAGTACTGCGAAAGCGGGGGATGGGGAGATCCAGTCTACTCAACCAAAGAGAAAGGAGAAAAAATCATCGAGCGGGCTCTGAAGATTATCGCTGATTTTATGAGAGAATTTAAATCCCAACCTCTTCCATCACCGATAGAATGAGGATTCGATGCTTAAAAAGAGGTTCCTTATTTAAGGATATGAAATCTAATAAAAAAAGGAGGGAATACCTTATGTTCAACAAATGTTCTTTCTATGGTTTGATGGTGATTGCGGTTTTAATGATGACGTTCGCCGTCACGACGACTGTTCCTGCACAGGTCACCTGGAAAATGACGCACAAAATGCCTCCGGAAAGCGCCGAGGGAAAGGCCTTTCAAAAATTCGCTGATCTGGTAAAAGAGAAAAGCGGGGGCAAGATGATCGTCAAGATCTTTCCCGCAGAGCAGTTAGGGAAAACAGAGGCGGTTCTGGAGATGTTGGAGAATGGAACCCTTCAGGTCTATCCGGAAGGCGAGACCTATCTGCAAAAGTATGTGGACGAGCTAAAATATACAAACCTGGCGTTTGTATTCGAGAACCGCGAGCATTATGCGCGTTTTATCAATAGCCCCCGGGTCAAAGGCTGGACTGACAAAGTGCGAAAAGAGCACAACATTATGATCCCTGGAAATGTCGCTGATTTTGTCCGGGGACCTTACCGGGTGATGGCCTCGAAAAAACCCATTACGTCCCTTGCAGATGTCAAAGGGCTGAAACTCC
>DATIGG010000230.1:0-2699 GCA_035454825.1 Thermodesulfobacteriota bacterium
AGGAAGCCAACGAACCAGTTCCCGATCCAAGGTCCCGTCTGTCTTCCATCTCTTCAGAATCTTGTTGATCGCATCGAGAAATTCTTCGTCGTCATACCTCACGCCCCAGGCCAGATGCTCCCGGCTCAAGAATTCCCAAAGGGCCTGAAGGGAGGCCTCGTTCTCTGAAACGGTCCACGCAATAGCAGGGGCGTCATGGATAAAGAGATCAATCTTTTTCTGCTTGAGTGCAAACACGGCGTCACTGATCTTAACAAAGGCTAACCGATTTGCCTTGGGAAGGTTTTTCTGGACAAAGGCGTCACCCGTTGTGTTTTCCATGACCCCGACCATAGAGGAAGTGCTGAGAATATCCTGTATCGAAGTGTACCGGGATGCATCCCCTGATCGCATCGCAGCAAGAAGTCCGATCTGAAGGTAGGGTTCCGTGAAGTTGATCCGGATTTTCCTTGCATCCGTGATGCTCATGCCAGACATGATGATGTCAATCTTCCCTGTGAAGAGGGCAGGGATCAGTTGTTCCCAGCCCAGTTCCAAAAAATCGACCTCGAGTTTGAGTGTCTCGCCGAGCCGTTTTGCAAAATTGACTTCCGCCCCAATATATTCTCTGTCTTCTTTGAATATGAGCGGCGGATAGTTAGGCGTTATTCCGACCCGCAGAAGACCCTGGCGGGGTTTCTTTTCTTCATTGTGAATTCCAAACAAAGAGCAGCCTGTCACAAAGAAGAAACCGATAAGAAGAAGGATACCGGCTCCCTTATAAAGTTTTATCATGAACTCACCTCCATAGGATGATACGATTTAACCTGACCCATCACATGATATACTACATTCATCAAAACTTGTCGAAGGGAACTTTCGAAAAACAGTGCATAGGGAAAGCAGGGCGGCAGGACTCCCCCCTTCATTTGGAGTCATATCCCAAACTGGAGGTTCCGTATTGCCTCCACCTTACAGTCATCCGTGCTGCGGAGGTATGCCTCCGTGGTCCTGATATGAGAATGTCCCATCAGAGCCTGAACCGTCCTAAGATCATTCCAGGTTCCTCAACACACCTATCACGACTGTTTACAGGCATATTCATGCAGGATAGAGACAAACCCCTTAGCGCTCTGATTGGTAGGCAGCTCCTTTATTCGGGTCAGGATATCATTCGCCTGTTCCAAGGTGATGACGCCATCGGTGAATTTTCTGAATTTGTCGTCTATCTGCTGGTCGGAAAGAGGTTTGAGCCAATCGCCGAGCACCATCTTGTTTTCGCGTAAGTATTTCCTCCCCACGAAGGTCTCAACTTCCAGCACAGAAACGATGTAGTCTGGATACAGACGATTCAGTTCAGGATCGCAGATGACCTCAACCTTTCGGGATAGGCTCAGGATGCGCTCATCGAATAGGTAGCGCTCATCATGATGTTTGGGGGCGAAATCTCCTTCCAGGAGCGCCGTCGCCAGAACAAAAGGGATGCTGTATTGAGCGTCCTCGGCTGTCCGAGGTTCGGGGTTGTCAAGGCGTGCGGCTTTGTCGAATGTCCTGACCTTGATTCTCAATACCTGTTCAGCGGTCAGAGAACTCTCTCTTATCAGCTCCAGCAGGCTTTCCAGGGGAGAGTGGGACCACCGGCAACTGGGAAAAGGCTTGTAATAATTTCTTTCCAGCTCATAATCCTGTCCAAGCCGATCAATTCTGGAAATTTCCTTCGCGTCTTCATAGAGGGTCAGAGTGCCGGTGACGCCTTCCTCGGCGAGGTAGGCGGCCATCAGCCCCGTGGCTGCTGACCAGCCCATGCCTTCCTTGATCATGGGAATGTGCCTTGATGTGATCCATCCCATGAGCAGGCAGTTTGGCGCGTGCATCTCGCAGATCCCCAGAGCGCTAACCGTTTCTTCCGGTGATAACCCCAGGATGTGGGCTGCCGCAGCAGCAGCGCCATAGGTGGCGCCATAGGCTGAGCCCAAGTAGGCCTTGTCTTTCTGAGAGACGATGCCGGCCCTATGTCCCAATTCATAGCCCAGCACCACAGCCTCTATGAATCGGGCTCCACTACAATCTTTCTGCTCGCAGGCAGCCATGGCAGCAGGAATAATTACTCCTCCCGCATGGAGACGAGAGACCCTGTGGCCATCGTCGCCGTCCAGGGCATTCGCTCTGAAGCTATTGGCCATGGCAGCGATGAATGGAGAAATGTTCGTGGAAGTCCCGATGAGGGTTGAACCTCCTGGCTGAGGGAACTTGACGCCCACTCGTCCGACCCCCTTTCCTACCGGCGTGTGGATACCGGCCAGCAGGCAACCCGTGGCATCGATGATGGCACGAGCCCCCTGGTTTTGGATTGCTGGAGGCAAGCGGTCATATCTCATGTTGTTTATGAAATTGATGATTCTACGCGTGGTTTCGGTATCGTTCATAATGATCTTACCTCAGTTCTTTACCTTAATATATACAACGCAACGGATGTCAACTCAACCACGAACTAATCCTTGGCATTCACGGTAGAGCCGAAGGGTTGACTTACGAATTCAATCAGTTATGATACCAACTGCGTTAGAACATGGGCGGTGATCTGTAAAGAAGGATAACCTTGCCCCGAGAGACATTCCCAATGACGTCGTCGGACATAGAGAAAATCCACGAAGCCAGTCTATCGATTCTTGAGTGCGTGGGAGTGGCTTTTCATTCTCCAATGGCTTTAGAGATCTTCA